>CALWEE010000015.1 GCA_944376975.1 uncultured Lachnospiraceae bacterium | reverse complement strand
AACAGGTGAAAGTCCTGTACGGTCCCGCCGCTGTAAGGATGGAGCGGTCTTTATAACGCCACTGTAGCGCCGTAGCGCTATGGGAAGGCAAAGGCCGCGTCGATCTCCAAGTCAGAAGACCTGCCTGGGTGTAAGCATGCCGTCTGTCACGGAGTATGGCCAGGGCGCGTATAAAAGGACTGTTTTTCCATCGTCCGTTCCGCCCTTATCCGCTCCGGATAAGGGCGTTTTTATGGCAAAAACGCGGGCTGGCGCGGCTGGCCCCGGGGTTTTCGCCGTGAAAGGAGTTTTTCTATGAAACATGTGCGGATGACACAGACCGGAAAACAAAAAATACCGCTGGCCATGCTGCCGGCCGTCCTGCTGCTGATGGGCGTGCCGACCTATGCCATGCACATTATGGAAGGCTATCTGCCGGCGTCTTACTGCGCGGCCTGGGGCGCGGCCTGCCTGCCGTTTGTCGCGGCGGGGCTGAGGTCCATAGGAAAGACCATGGAGGAGAACCGGAAGGCCCTTGTCCTTCTCGCCATGTCCGGGGCCTTTATCTTTGTCATATCGTCCCTGAAGATCCCGTCGGTGAGCGGCAGCTGCTCCCATATGACCGGGACGGGAATGGGCGCCATTTTATTCGGGCCGGCCGCCGTGAGCGTCCTCGGACTGATCGTCCTTCTGTTCCAGGCCCTTCTGCTCGGACACGGCGGGCTGACCACGCTGGGCGCCAATACCTTTTCCATGGCGATCGCCGGACCGATATGCGCCTGGATCGTTTATAAGATATGCGTGAAAGCCCGGGTGAACAGACGGGTGAGCATCTTTCTGGCGGCGGCTTTGGGCGACCTGCTGACCTACTGCGTCACCAGCGTCCAGCTGGCCTTCGCCCATCCGTCGGAACAAGGCGGCGTGGCCGCTTCAATCCTCAAGTTCCTCGGCGTGTTCGCGCCGACCCAGCTGCCTTTGGCGGTGATCGAAGGCATACTGACCGTGGTCATCATCATCGGACTGGAGTCTTACGCGAAACCGGAACTGAAAATGATCGGATATTATGGGGAGGGTAAGTGATATGAGCAAAACAACGCGCACAGTGCTGATCTTGTTGGCGGTCGTCGTCATTTTGACCCTGTTTCCCCTGTTCGTCCGCAAAGACGCCGATTTTGGCGGCTCGGATGACGCGGGGAGCGTCATGGTGGAGGAAGTGACCGGAAAAGCCTATGAGCCCTGGTTTACGCCGGTGTTGGAGCGTTTCCTTGGCCGGGAACTGCCGGGCGAGATCGAAAGCCTGATCTTCTGTGTCCAGACCGGTATCGGCGTGGGCGTCATTGCCTTTTTCATGGGCCGACTGGTGGAACGGAAGAAGTGGATGGACAGGCAGGAAGAACGATAGGAGAGAAAAGTCATGCCGGTTATCGATAAGATCTGCTACGTGTCCCGGCTCCGATATATGAACACCGGAGAAAAGTTCGCGTTTTCCTTTCTGACCCTGATCGGCTGCCTGGTCAGCCGGTCGGTGGTCATGGCCCTTTTTGTCCTGGCGGTCATGTCCGCCATCAACGTGGGAAAAAGCGGCATCGCGCCGGGACGCTATATGAAACTGATGCTGATCCCCTTGGGCTTTCTGCTGGCGGGAACGGCCGCGGTGATGGTCAACGTATCCGGGGAACCGCTGGACGCCTTTGCCATACCCGTCGGCGGTCTGTATCTGACCGGGAGCAAAGAAGGGCTTTTCCGGGGCGTACAGATGGTATCGACCGCCCTGGCCGGCGTATCCTGCCTGTATTTCCTGTCGCTTTCCACGCCCATGACCGATATGTTGACGTTGTTTGAAAGCTGGCGCCTTCCCTCCGTTCTGACGGAGTTGATGCTGCTGACCTACCGGTTCCTGTTCATCCTTCTGGAAACGGCGGCCTGGATGACCGTCTCCCAACGTTCCCGGCTGGGCGACAGGGACAAAAAGACGTGGCTTCGGTGCCGGGGGATGCTGGCGACATCGTTGTTTTTATTGGCGATCCGGCGCGCCGGCGCCATCTATGACGCCATGGAATCCCGGTGCTATGACGGGACGATACATATGCTTCGTGAAAGCCGGCCGCCGAAGGCCGGGGAGATCCTTAAGATCGCCGGGTTCGAGGCGCTTTTGCTCGGGATGATCCTGGCGGATGTGACAAAGTGGGAGTGGATGTTATGGATGAGATGATCCTGGAAGCGCGGCACGTGTCGTATGCCTACGATGATGGTCATACGCCGTCGCTGAACGATCTGAGCCTGTCTGTAAAAAAGGGCAGCCGGACGGTCTTCATGGGCGCCAATGGCTCCGGGAAGTCCACGTTTTTCCTGTGCTGCAACGGGATATTAAGGCCGGACGCGGGCCAGATATCCATTGCGGGCAAACCCATCGTATATAAAAGAAAAGAACTGCTCAAACTGCGGCGGAAAGTGGGGATCGTCTTCCAGAATCCGGACGTCCAGCTTTTGTCGGCCAGCGTTTATCAGGAAATAGCGTTCGGCCCTTTAAACCTGGGACTTACGGAAACGGAGGCACGGGCGCGGGTGGAGGATATGATCGCGCGGATGGGCATCACCCCCTTTAAAGACCGGCCGGCCCACGCGTTGAGCGGCGGGCAGAAAAAACAGGTGGCGCTGGCGGATATCCTGGTGATGGCGCCGGATATACTCATACTGGACGAACCTTTCGCGGCGCTGGACCCGGGGCACGTCCGGACGTTGCGGGCGCTCACGGACCATCTGTCCGACACCGGCATGACGGTGATCGTGGCCACCCATGACGTGGATCACGCCCTGGAATGGGCGGACGATCTGATCCTTATGAAGGAAGGACGGGTCGTGGCCCAGGGAGAGCCCATCCGTCTGCTTTCCGATGAAAGGGTTCTTGAAAAAGCGGATATACACATGCCGGAGGTATTGAAACTGTACCGGAAGTTGATCGGGAAAGGCCTGATCGACGCGGCGCTGCCGGCACCGAAAAGTTTCGACGAGCTGGAAAGGTATATCGAAAGAAAGGCGTAACGCGAAAAACGCGCCGCAAAGATCGCTTTGCCGCGCGTTTTTCGTGTATAAAAAGAGAAAAGAAAGATCAGACACGTACTTCGTATGCCCGGAACCGTTCGGCGGCGTCCTGTTCGTCTTCGCCGTCAATGAACAGATTCAGCAGCGTACCGGGATGAACAGACATCATTCCGAGCAGGGACTTGGCGTCGATGCGCATACGGAACCCTTTCTGGGAATGAAGATCGATATCAGACTTGAATGTCTGACAGAGCTGACAGCATTCGATGATCTGGTCAGAATCTGTGAATCGGATCATTTTCTTGATCATATCGAAAATCCTCCTGGTATAAAATTGAACAAAAAAAAGAGTTGTTTTAACACTTTTTGTAGTATATAATACATGCCATGAAAGATGAAATACAAATTTGAGATAAAGAGCATGTCAAAATGATATGGAGGAATTATGGAAATTACGTATGATTATTACCGGGTTTTTTACTATGTGGCCAGATGCCGGAGCTTTTCAAAAGCGGCGGAAGTCCTTTTGAGCAACCAGCCCAATATCACCCGGTTTATGAACAATCTGGAAAGCCAGCTGGGCTGCAAATTATTCGTGCGCTCCAACCGGGGCGTGACGCTGACGCCGGAGGGCGAAAAGCTGTACAGGCACGTTTCGGCGGCCTTTGCCCATCTGCACCTGGCGGAGCAGGAACTGGCCAACGACCAGAGCCTGGAGAAAGGCATGGTCAGCATCGGGCTGAGCGAGATCGCCCTGCATCTGTTCGTCCTTCCGGTGCTCAGCCGTTTCCATGAAGAATTTCCGGGGATCCATCTGCGCATCTCCAACCATACGACGCCCCATGCCATCCAGACGGTGAAGAACGGCATGGCCGATTTCGCCGTGGTATCCACGCCGCTGACCTTGAGCAAGACTTTGCGGTCCACGTCGCTGCGGACGTTTAAAGACATCCTGGTGGGAAGCCCAAGGCTCGCCGGCCTGGCGGGGAAACGGGTCCGCCTGTCCGATCTGGACAATCTTCCTCTGGTGGGCATGGCGAAAGACACGACCACCTATGAATTTTATTCCAACTTCTTTTATGAGCACGGAGCCAAGTTGAAGCCGGACGTGGAAGCGGCTTCCTTAGGGCAGATGCTGCCCATGATCATCAGCGGGCTGGGCATCGGCTTCCTTCCGGAAGATTATGCCAAAGAGGCGATCGAACAGAAAAAAGTGGTCCCCATTTTCCTTGAAGAGCCCATACCTGAGCGGGAGATCTGCCTGATCGAGGTCAAGGACAGCCCGTTGACAGCGGCGGCGAAGACGCTGAAAAAAATGCTCATGGACCGATAGATTTTTTTTGTATATCCGATATGCGAATAATGTATGCCAAAGTGGGAGACGACAAAGGAAAAGTCCCCCCGCAAGGTGTTGACAAAAAAGCCATTTGGGCGTACAGTGGATAAGGCTTTTAAGGATATATCGACACATATCCTGAAAGAAATATAAGACCATAAGAAAGGAAGCGAGAAAAACGGAAGAGTTAGTTACCGAACTCATGGATCAGCTGAACTGCAAGACGGTGTTTGAAGTTCCGGTCCTGGGCGGTATATCTGAGTCCGTGGTCGTTACCTGGATCATCATGGCGGTGCTCGTGATCGCCTCCATCCTTCTGACCCGAAATCTGAAGGTGGAAAATCCGGGGAAGATCCAGCTGCTCCTGGAATCGGGCATCAGCTGGACCAACGATTTCTTTGAAGGCATCCTGGGAAAATCCAACCGCAGATACATACCGTATCTGACGACGGTGCTCATTTACCTGGGAGTGTCCAATACCATCGGGCTTTTCGGATTCAAACCGCCGACAAAGGACCTGAACGTGACAGCGGCCCTTGCGATCATGAGTATGTGCCTGATCGAATTTTCCGGGATCTACAAAAACGGAGTGAAACACTGGATGAAGCATTTCGCCAAGCCGGTGGCCATCGTGGCTCCCATCATGGTCCTGGAGATCTTTATCCGGCCATTGTCGCTGTGCATGCGGCTTTTTGGAAATATACTGGCAGGATTTGTAGTCATGGAACTTATCAAGGCGTTTGTGCCGCTGATCGTTCCCATCCCGCTGAGTTTTTATTTCGATATTTTTGACGGCCTGATCCAGGCGTATGTATTTGTATTTCTCACCGCCCTGTTCATGACGGAAGAGATGGAGTAAACAAAAATCAGATCATTAAAAAGGAGTAAAATATTATGGAAGCACTTATCGCAATCGGAGCGGGAATCGCAGTTTTGGCCGGTATCGGAGCCGGCGTTGGTATCGGTATCGCCACAGCGAAATCAGCGGAAGCTATTGCCAGACAGCCGGAAGCGGAAGGCAAGATCAGCAAGAACTTCATCCTTGGATGCGCCCTGGCCGAGGCAACCGCCATCTACGGTTTCATCATCGGCGTTTTGATCATTTTCTTCTTATAATGAGGTATTCAAAAACAGGAAAGGCAGGTAGGAGAAGTGCTGCAGTTTAATCTGAATTTTCTCTATACTATAATAAATCTGATCGTCCTCGTCTTCCTTTTAAAGAAGTTCCTCATTAAACCTGTGACCAACGTCATGGAAAAGCGGAAAGAGATGATCGAAGACGGTTTCCGGAAGGCCAAAGAAGCGGAAAATGACGCGATGGATCTGAAAAAACAGTATACGGACGCGCTCAGCGGGGCCAGGGAAGAATCTGCCCGTATCATGGCCCAGGCTCAGAAAGACGCCCGGGCGGAGTACGATAAAGTCATGCAGAAGGCCAGCGAAGACGCCGGAAGCCTGATGGAATCCGCCAAGGCCAATATCCGGATGGAACAGGAGCAGTCCATGAACGCGCTCCAGTCCCAGATCGCCGGTCTGGCCATGAGCGCCGCTCAGAAGATCGTTGAGGAAAAATCCGGACAGGTAAAGGATAACCAGAAGATATATGACGAGTTTTTGGAAGAAGTAGGTGAGGACGTCCATGGATCAGACACAGAAAAATAGACATTATATTTCTCTGGCGGCGAAAAAATATGCCCAGTCGCTGTATGAACTGGACGTTCCCGAAGAAGATATACGGGAAGCCGGCCGGATCATAAAAGAGACGGAAGAACTGGAAAAGACCCTTTCGGACAAAACGGTTCCTTTCCGGGAAAAAAGCCGGGTCATCGACCGGACATTTCCGGAAAGCATGGGCGACGTGCTCAAAAGCATGTGCCAGGATGCGCAGATGGAATCGCTGGCAGATGTTTTTCAGGCTTATGAAGACATGATGGACCGCAAAAAAGGCGTCCAGAAAGCCGTCCTCGCGTGCGTGGAAGCGCCGGACGCGGCGCAGCTTGAAAAGCTTTCCCAGTTCATATGCCGTAAATACAACGCCCGTTCGGCGCGTATCGACATACAAAAAGACGACAGCCTGCTGGGCGGATTTGTCCTGACAGTGGACTGCGACGAATACGACTGGAGCACGAAAGGCCGCCTGAAACGGATGAGCCGGACGCTGGGCTCCACAAAAACAGGGAAGCTGGATTCCGACGCGATCATTTCCATCCTGAAGGAAGAGATCGAAAACTTTGACAGCTTCAGCAGTGAAAGCGAAGTAGGAACGGTACTCTCCGTCGGCGACGGTATCGCCACGATCCACGGCATCGACCACGCCATGTATGGAGAGATCGTGACATTTGAAAATGGTCTGAAAGGTATGGTCCAGGATATCCGGAAGGATGAAGTGGGCTGTATCCTGTTCGGATCCGATACAGAGATAAGAGAGGGGACGAAAGTTTCCCGCACCGGAAAACGGGCCGGCATACCGGTAGGCGAACAGTTTATCGGACGTGTCATCAACGCCCTGGGCGCGCCCATTGACGATAAGGGCGACATCAAAGCCGACGGTTACCGTCCGGTGGAGATGGAAGCGCCGGGCATCGTGGACAGGAAATCGGTGGATACGCCCATGGAGACGGGCATACTGGCCATCGACGCCATGTTCCCCATCGGCCGGGGACAGCGTGAGCTGATCATCGGCGACCGTCAGACCGGAAAGACATCCATTGCCCTGGATACGATCCTGAACCAGAAGGGGAAAGATGTCATCTGTATTTATGTCGCCATCGGACAGAAAGCGTCCAGTGTGGCGAAAGTGGTCAATACGCTGGATCATTACGGCGCCATGGATTATACGACTGTGGTATCCTCCACGGCCAGCGACTGCGCGCCCTTGCAGTATATCGCCCCGTACGCGGGGACCGCTTTGGCGGAATATTTCATGTATCAGGGACGGGATGTGCTGATCGTCTATGACGACCTGTCCAAGCACGCGGTAGCTTACCGTGCCCTGTCGCTGCTTTTGGGACGTTCTCCGGGACGGGAAGCCTATCCGGGCGACGTGTTCTATCTCCATTCCAGACTGCTGGAACGTTCCAGCCATCTGAGCGACAGACTGGGCGGCGGTTCCATAACCGCCCTGCCGATCATCGAGACACAGGCGGGCGACGTTTCGGCTTATATCCCGACAAACGTCATCTCCATCACCGACGGCCAGATCTTCCTGGAAAGCGGCCTGTTCGCCTCCGGTATGCGTCCGGCGGTCAACGTGGGCCTGTCCGTATCCCGTGTGGGCGGCGCGGCCCAGACGAAAGCCATGAAAAAGGCGTCGGGAAGTATCCGTATCGACCTGGCCCAGTACCGGGAGATGGAAGTGTTTACCCAGTTCAGCTCCGATCTGGATCCGGCGACAAAAGAAGAACTGGATTACGGAAGCGGATTGATGGAACTGCTGAAACAGCCCTTGGGCCATCCCATGAGCCTGCGGGAGAAGGTCATCACGCTGTGCGCGGCCACCCATCGGGTATTCCTCGGCGTGGACAAAAAAGACGTCAAAGCCTTCCAGGCGGAGATGCTTGAATATTTCGACCGGACATATCCGGCTATCGGAAGACAGATCGAAGAGACGAAAGCGCTGACGGAAGAACAGATCAGCCAGATCGTAGAGGCAGCCGGCGAATTTAAAAAGAGCAGGTGTTGATATGGCAAATATAAGAGAAATACAGAGCAGGATCAACAGCGTTAAGGATACGATGAAGATCACCAATGCCATGTATATGATCTCTTCCTCAAAGATGACACAGGCCAAGAGAAAACTGGAGGCCACGGAACCTTACTTCTACAGCCTTCAGGGGGAGATATCCCGTATCCTCCGCCATCTGCCCGAGATGCACCATCCCTACTTTGACAAGCGGGAAAAGATACCGGCGGACGAAAGAAAGATCGCGTCCATCGTGGTGACCGGAGATAAGGGCCTGGCGGGCGCCTATAACCATAATATCATCAAACTGGAAGAGGAGATCCTTGCCCGGCCGGGTATCCACAAGCTGTTTGTCGTGGGCGAGCTGGGAAGGCAGTATTTCGCGAAACGGCACATTGATATCGACACCCATTTCCAGTATACGGTCCAGAAGCCGACGCTCCATCGGGCGCGGGATATCGGAGACGTGATGACGCGAAAGTACCTGAACGGGGAGCTGGACGAAGTATATATCGTCTTCACCCGTATGGAAAATTCCGTGGATCTGGAAGCGGAAGTGCTGAAACTGCTGCCCCTTGAGAGAAGCTCCTTTAACGAGATGATCATGCCCCTGAACATGTACCGGGAGGCCATCGATCTTTATCCGTCCGCTGAAAGCGTGATGGACAGCATCGTGCCCAATTACGTGGACGGTATGGTCTATGGATGTCTGGTGGAGGCTTACGCCAGTGAGCATAATTCCCGGATGATGGCCATGAAGTCCGCGACGGACAGCGCCAACAAGCTGATCAAGGAGCTGTCGGTCCTTTACAACCGGGCCAGACAGGCGGCGATCACACAGGAGATCACAGAAGTGTGCGCGGGCGCCAGGGCGCAGAAGCGCAAAAGGAAGTGAGAACAGGATATGAATAAAGGACGAATCGTACAGGTCATGGGACCTGTTGTAGACGTGGTATTTGAAAACGGAGACCTTCCTTACATCAAAGACGCGCTGGAAGTGGACAACAACGGAAAACGGTGCGTGATGGAAGTGGCGCAGCATCTTGGGGACAACGAGGTGCGCTGCCTGATGCTGGCGGCCAGCGAAGGCCTTCATAAAGACATGGAAGTGACAGCCACCGGCTCCGGTATCCAGGTACCGGTAGGCGAACAGACACTGGGCCGGCTGTTTAACGTGCTGGGCGAGACCATCGACGGCGGCGAAGCGCCGAAGGACGCGCCCCATTGGGTCATCCATCGGGATCCGCCGGCTTTTGCCGACCAGAGCCCGGTGGTGGAGATACTGGAGACAGGCATTAAAGTCATCGACCTGATCGCGCCTTACGCGAAAGGCGGAAAGATCGGCCTGTTCGGCGGCGCCGGCGTGGGTAAGACTGTGCTCATCCAGGAGCTTATCCGGAACGTGGCGACGGAACAGGGCGGTTATTCCATATTCACCGGCGTAGGCGAGCGGTCCCGTGAGGGCAACGACCTGTGGTCCGAGATGAAAGAATCCGGCGTACTGGAAAAGACAGCCCTTGTCTTCGGACAGATGAACGAGCCGCCGGGAGCCCGTATGCGGGTGGCGGAAACAGGCCTGACCATGGCGGAGTATTTCAGGGATGAGCAGCATCAGAACGTTCTGCTGTTTATTGACAATATTTTCCGTTTCACGCAGGCCGGTTCGGAAGTGTCCGCCCTGCTTGGACGTATGCCGTCGGCGGTAGGCTATCAGCCCACGCTGGCAACGGAAATGGGCGAGCTGCAGGAGCGTATCGCCTCCACGCGGAACGGTTCCGTAACGTCTGTCCAGGCGGTCTACGTACCGGCGGACGACTTGACAGACCCGGCTCCGGCGACCACTTTCGCCCATCTGGACGCCACCACGGTCCTTTCCAGAAAGATCGTGGAACAGGGTATCTATCCGGCGGTGGATCCGCTGGAGTCCAGTTCCCGTATCCTGGAAGCGGATATCGTGGGCGAGGAGCATTACGAAGTCGCCAACAAAGTTGTGGCGATCCTTCAGAAATATAAAGAACTGCAGGATATCATCGCCATTCTGGGTATGGAAGAACTTTCCGACGAGGATCAGATGGTGGTCATGAGAGCCCGGAAGATCCAGCGGTTCTTATCCCAGCCGTTCTATGTGGCGGAGAATTTCACCGGCGTTTCCGGAAAATACGTACCGCTTAAAGAGACGATCCGCGGCTTTAAGATGATCATCGACGGCGAGATGGATGAATATCCGGAAGCCGCGTTCTTCAACGTGGGAACCATCGACGATGTGATCGAAAAAGCGAAAGCCATGTCAGCCAGAGAATAAGGAGCGGATCGTATGGATACATTTGGTCTCAGGATCATTTCAAGTGACGGCGTATTTTACGAAGGCAGATGCCGGAAACTGATCATTCCCGCCGCTGACGGGGAGATGGGTATCCTGCCCAACCATGAGAATATGGTCATCGCCATGGCTATCGGCATCGGCAAGCTGGAGCTCACCGAAGGGGAATGGAAAGATGTGGCCTTCGGACAGGGATTCGCGGAAGTGATCAACAACCGTGTGACCCTGATCGTGGATACCGCGGAAAAACCGGAAGATATCGATATCCGGCGCGCCAGGGAACAGAAGGAGCACGCGGAAGAACGTCTCCGTCAGAAACAGAGTATCCAGGAATATTACCATACTCAGGCCTCCCTTGCCCGCGCCATGAACCGGCTGAAACTTTCTCAGAACAGACGGTGGAATCTGTAGAAAATATGGATAAAAAAGAGCCCCCGGGACATTTCCCTTATGGAAAATGGTGCACGGGGGCTTTGTGTTTTTTGGCCAACCGCGCCGGCTTGGTACGCCGCGCGGGGACCTTCTTCCTTTTACCTTTAATTCCCACACTCAATACTGATCTGATTGAACTGTTCCAGAAGGTCTTCGATGCGCACGTTTTCTTTTTCTTTTCCCGACACATCCAGGACAGTGCCGCCCTGGTGCATCATGAGCAGGCGGCTGCCGTATTCCACCGCGTAGCGGAGGTTATGGGTGACCATGATGGTGGTCAGGTGTTTTTCCCGGACGATCTTGTCGGTCAGTTCCATGATAAGATCGGCTGTCTTCGGATCCAGGGCGGCGGTATGCTCATCCAGGATGAGGAATTCCACCGGCGTCATGGTTGACATAAGAAGGGCCATGGCCTGGCGCTGGCCGCCGGAGAGGGAGCCGACTTTCGTATACAGCTTATTTTCCAGACCCAGATCCAGCTGGCTTAAAAGTTCCCGGTAATAGTCGATCCGCTTTTTATCCGTGCCCCGGCGAAGATTAAAAGATCCGGCTTTATTATCGGCGATGGACATATTTTCCAGTATGGTCATGGAAGGGCAGGTGCCCAGCGCGGGATTCTGGAATACCCGGCCAATGTGGCGATACCGTTTATACTCTTTTTCGTTGGTGATATCCTTGCCGTTCATGAAAACCTGGCCGTCGTCCACGGGAATGCTGCCGCAGATGATGTTCAAAAGGGACGTTTTCCCGGAACCGTTGCTGCCGATGATGGACACGAAATCGCCTTTTTGCACGGACAGGCTGAAATCGCTGAACAGGCACATTTCGTTGATCGTCCCCGGATTATAGAATTTGTGGATATGTTTTAACTCAAGCATGGGTCTTCACCTTCCTTTTCCGGTCCATACTGATGACAAGGATGATCAGGAACAATACGGCCGTGATCAGTTTCATGCTGGAAGAATCCAGGCCGCAGGCGATGGCGATGGCCACGCAGCCTTTGTAGATGACGGAGCCGATCAGCACCGACGAAGTGGCCCGGATGACCGTAAAGTTCTTGAACAGGTTGGTCCCGATGATGACGCTCGCCAGACCGATGACCATGGTGCCGGTTCCCATGGATATATCGAAAAACCGTTCCTCATGGGCATAAACGGCGCCGCCCAGGGCGACCAGTCCGTTGGCGATGGCCAGACCGACGATCTTGACCAGTCCATGATCTTTGGCCAGACAGGTGACCAGCGTATCGTTGTCGCCGACGGCCCGGAGAAGGTAGCCGGACCGGGTCTTAAGATAAGCGTCCAGCAGGTATTTGGCGATCAGGGTGATGATCAGGATGATGGCCAGCGTGACATAAGGCGCCAGCGCTTCGGGAACAAAACCATCCAGCAGGCTGTTGTCAAAGATGGTATCCTTCGTGAACAAGGGGACGTTGGCCTTGCCGGCGATCTTCAGGTTGATGGTGTAGAGCGCCGTCATCATGATGATGCCGGAAAGCAGATCCCGTACTTTCAGCTTGACGTGGATCAGGCCGGTACATATACCGGCCAGGACGCCGCCGGCGAAAGCGGCTAAAAGGGTCAGATACGGGTTGACGCCCTTCGTGACCAGGACCGCGGCGAGGGCAGCCCCCAGAGGGAAGCTGCCGTCTACGGTCAGGTCCGGAAAATCCAGTATTTTGTAGGTGATATAGACGCCCAGGGCCATGATGCCGTAGATCAGGCCCTGCTCCAGCGTGCTCAATAACATATCCATGATCGGAACCTCCTGATGATCTTATTCCTCGCTGATCTCGGTGAAGACCTCCGCGTCGGCGATGACGCTTTCATCAACGGTCAGGCCGAGATCGTCGGTCACCTGCTGATTGAAGTAGATCTTCGGTGTTTCAAACGTTTCATATGCCATTTCTTCGGCGGACGCTTCGCCTTTCAGTATTTTGGCGGCCATCTCGCCGGTCTTTTTCCCAAGCTCGATATAATCAATGCCGGCGGCGGCCAGGCAGCCCACTTTGACTTGCTCGATCTCGCTTCCGAAAACAGGGATGTTTTTCTCGCCGGCTTTCGCCAGGATCGTGGGCCGCCCCTGTACAACGGTGTTGTCGGTCAGATTGGTCAGGCAGCCCACCTGGGAGAGGATATTGTCTGCCGCCAGGGAAATATCGGCGGAAGTGCTGATGCCCACCGTGACGATCTCGAAACCGTAGTCGCCGGCCTTGGCTTCATATTCGGCGATGGCCGACTCGGAATTGACTTCGCTGGTCGTATAGAGGATGCCGATGGAGCGGGCGTCGGGGAGCATGTCGCGGATAAGCTGAAGCTGGGCGTACACCGGGAGCTTGTCGGATGTGCCGGTGGCGTTCTGGGTCGGCATGCCGTCCTCCGTGGACAGTTACGCGGCCACCGGATCGGACACGGCAGTATAGACAACGGGGATATCGGTATCCAGGGCGGCGTTGACACAGCTCTGGGCGCTGGGCGTGGCAATGGCGCAGATCAGATCCACTTTTTCCGATACGAACTGGGAAGCGATCTGGGTCGCGGCGCCGCTGTCCGCCTGGGCGTTCTGGAACTGGATGTTAAGGTTGACGCCTTCTTCAATGCCGGCTTCGGCAAGTCCTTCAAGGAAGCCCTCCCGGCAGTTGTCCAGGGAACCGTGTTCCGCGTACTGGGTGATGCCGATGGTATAACTTCCTTCGCCGGAAGCGGACGAAGTAACGGCGCTGGTTTCACCGGAACCGGAGCAGCCGGCCAGCAGGGAAACGGTCAGGGTAAGACAAAGGGACGTGGTTAAAAATCGTTTTTTGATCATCATGTTTTCCTCCTTTTTGATGCGAATGAAATACCGTCATACAGGTAAAGTCAATGTCTGTCAGATGAGGAAGATGAGCAGTTTCCTGACGCTGCCGGACCTGCTTTTGGATTGTCCGGCAAAATAAAAACCGTCTCAAGCTGACGCTTGAGACGGTAATAAAATCTTATTATCGCGGTACCACTCAAATTGACATAGGCTATGTCCTCTCTTTCCATGCACTGACATGCACGCCTTATTGATAACGGGTTTGGTTCCCGGTATCGCCTACTTGCGCCGCGCGCTTTCGGAATACCCTCGAAAGTCCATTCAGTCAGTCACTTCATGCCGCTTTCCCACCATCAGCAGCTCTCTGGGATGTCGTATAAAGACTTACTTCTCTTTCTCATCGGTTTGGTCTGATGGAACTTTTTTATTACTTTAATACTTAACAGCCGGTTTGTCAATGGTAAGATGGGATTATTTTTCGTTTTCCGCCGATCCGTCGCTTTCGGCTTCGGTCTCTTCAGCGGAAGCATGCGGCTCCGCGATGGAAAAGACGATGGTCTCCGGGTCGGTGGATATATCCACGTTGGCGTTTTTGGCGAAGTCCAGATCTTTGACTTTGACCGTATCGCCGATATGGTAACCGCTCAGGTCGATGGTGACCTTTTCCGTCAGGTCGGCGGGAAGCGCCCGATAGGCGATCTCCTGGAGCATCTGCTCGACGATGCCGCCGGAAACTTTATCGTGGTTTAAAAGCACGATCTCGGAAACGGAGTGGACTTTCTCGCCCTGTACGAGAGCCTGGAAATCCATCTCATCGATCTGGTTTTTCAACGGGTTGAACGCGATGTCTTTGATGAGGACGTTCATCTTGCTGCCATCCACATCCAGGATGACCTGACCGCCTTTGCCGGTTTCTTTCAGCAGATGATCCACGTCTTTCTTGAGCATCTTGAGGGGAATGGATGCCGGTAACTCTTTACCGAATACATTGCCGGTAACAAATCCTTCTCTTCTTAATTTCTTTGCTTTGATGTCCATGCCGCGCTTTTCAGCTTTTAAAGTATTCATTTATCTTTTCCTCCAAAAATCTGAGTGCTTAGCAGCCTTCAAGTTTGTCTCGCAAACAGGTCCTGTTAAGATATTTATTTGTTACACCTATATTATAGCACCGGTGTCAATAGGCAATGGCGGAAATGGGCAAAAGTGTTGATTTTTTTCGTGAAAAAAGGTATAAATATACTAAGGGCTTTTGCGAAAAAGTCGGATTTTTGGCGAAATCGTCATGAAGGAGGTATATTCATGACCGGGGATGCGTATTTTCCGCTTTCTTTTAACCAGCGGAATATCTGGAATCTGGAACAGACCTATCCGGGAACATCAATGAACCATATCAGCACAACGATACATATTGATGGTCGGATCGATCTGAACCTTCTGGAAAAAAGTATCCATATGGTCCTCAGATCGGACGCTTCTTTAAGGACCCGTCTGCGCATGCTGGAGGGAGGACCGGTCCAGTATCAGACGGCCTATGACGAGGAGCCTTTTTTGATCTATGATTTTTCACGGACGAACAGGGACGGGATCGTCAACTGGCAGGAGGCTGTGGCAAGAGAGGCCATGCCCTTGTACGACCGTCCCCTGTATCGTTTTTATATTTTTAAGACCGGCGACAGTTCCGGCGGCGTGATGATGAAACTGCATCATCTGATCTCCAAAGGATGGAGCAGATACATCATTACGAC
>CALWEE010000014.1 GCA_944376975.1 uncultured Lachnospiraceae bacterium | reverse complement strand
ATGGACACGGCTGGGCACCAGGTAATCTCTCGCGCCTTCCGGCGTGCTCTTGGTGAGCATGGGCGTTTCGATCTCCAAAAACCCTTCTTCCGTCAGGAAGTTGCGCACGGTCATGACCGCCTTGCTCCTGAGCATGAGGTTGCGCTGGATATCCGGCCGCCGAAGATCCAGATAGCGGTATTTCAGACGAAGTTCTTCTTTTGTCTTGCTGTCCTCCTCAATGGGGAAAGGCGGCGTCTGCGCTTCCGACAGGATACGCAGTTCCTTTGCCCGTATCTCAATGGCGCCGGTCTTAAGGTTATTGTTGACCGCGCCGGATCTGGGCTCTACGATGCCCCGGACGGCAATGACAAACTCGGAGCGCAGTTTTTCCGCCTTGGCGAAATTCTCGGCTCCCGCGTCCGCTTCTTCAAATATGATCTGGAGAAGACCGGACCGGTCTCTCAGATCCACAAAGATGATACCGCCTTTATTTCTGCTCTTCTGCACCCATCCCATGACAACGACTTCCTGCCCCGCCATGCTGTTTTCAACTTCTGTACATCGATGGGTCCGTTTTAATCCTTTCATTGACTCTGCCATATGTGTCTCTCCTTATCTATCTGTTCCCCGTAAAGACAGGCCTTTCGCGTATGTCCGGCCATCTTGCCGCGGATCCTTAACTGAAATATTTTTCGATCTCCTGGAGGATAACGTCTGTCTGTTCCCCGGTCTCCATGTTCTTGATCCGGCCTTTCCCGGTGGCAAGTTCATCTTCACCGAGGATCAGCGTGTTTTTCGCCCCCAGCTTATTGGCGTATTTCATCTGGGCCTTCACGCTCCGGTCCATGAAATCGGTCTCCACGATGCGGCCGGCCATCCGCAGCCGGTCAACGATCTTGTAAGCCGCCGCCCGGGCCTGCTTGCCCATAATGCCCACATAAAGATCGGCTTTCGGTTCTTCCGGAAGCGCCACCTGCTCTTTTTCAAGGAAATACAGGATGCGCTCGATACCCATACCGAAGCCCACCGACGGGATGTTCTGTTTCGGATCGATCTCATGGACGAGATTATCGTAACGTCCGCCGCCGCAAAGGGTAAACCCTTCGCTGTTGACAAATTCAAATACGGTCTTCGTATAATAGTCCAGCCCGCGGACAATGCCTGTATCGATCTCATAAGGAATGTCCATGGCGTTAAGCAAAGACTTCAGTTCTTCAAAATGTTCCCGACATTCATCGTCCAGGTAATCGATGGTGCGGGGCGCGTCCTTCACGATCTCTTTACAGGAAGGCACCTTGCAGTCGATCACCCGGAGCGGATTCTTCTTCATACGTTCCCGGCATGTGGGGCAAAGGCTTTCTTCATGTTCCTGAAGATAGGAAAGCAGCGCTTCATTGTACGCCTTACGGCAGTTGGCGCAGCCGATGCTGTTGATGTGCAACCGGGCGTCTTTCAGGCCCAGCTTTTTAATAAAAGCGGTCACCAACGTCATGAGCTCCACTTCAGCCAACGGGCTTTTGGAACCGATAAATTCCACGCCAAACTGATGATGCTGGCGCAGCCGCCCGCTCTGGGGCTGTTCATAGCGGAAAGCCGGCGTCACGTAAAACAGTTTGGCGGGCGCCGGATCGGCGTACATATTGTTCTCCAGATACGCCCGGATCGCTCCGGCCGTGCCTTCCGGTTTCAGCGTAATGCTCCGGTGGCCCTTGTCTTCAAATGTGTACATCTCTTTCTGCACCACATCTGTCGTCTCGCCGACGCCTCTCTGAAACAGTACTGTATGTTCAAAGACAGGGGTAATGACTTCTTTGATATTAAATACCTTGCATAACTCTCTGGCCGTTCGTTCAATGACTGTACGTCTGTACATATTGGCGCCGTACCAGTCCTGAGTACCCTTCGGTCTTTGTGTGATCATATACATTCCTCCATTGTCATGCTAACATTCAAGTAGTATTGTAGCAATTAAACGGCTGTTTGTCCAATGTTTTCAGGATTTTAGTCGATAAGCGACAGACGCTGCTGTTTTCGGTGATAACGATAGATGCTGTCGGAAAGGATCTCTTTTTCCAGTACCACCGTCTGATTGGCATGGCGGACCATGTCCCGGAAGGCCGCGTCATACTCATTGCCCATATAGGGAAGGGCCAGCACTTCATGGATGCTGCTGGGCAGGATCAGCAGATCGCCGTCCAGTTCTTCCGCCAGTTTATGGAGAACGTCCGAATAAAAAAGGGTTGACGCGCCGAATATCCGCTTCCGGTTTGTCACCACGTACATCAGCCCTTCTTCAAAGCCATCGGCCTTCTTCGGACGGGCGCCGGCCGAACGCAGCGCGTTCTCCACGTTTTCCGGGTCATTTTCCAGGCTTTCGTCTGCCGCGTATTCTTTGAGCACATCCCGGATGTCTTCGACCACCGGCGGAAGAAGACGCCGGCTGTTGGCGCCGGCTGTCCGGAACAGTTCTTCTTCGCTCATCTTTCCCCGGACCATATCGTCTGTCACCTGTACGCTCACCCATGACGCTTCGTCCTGGCGCAAAAGGAGCCGGCATGTCACCGCCATATCTTCAAACCGAAGGCAGGGCATATGGATAAGTTCCTGTCTTCGGCGGGGATAATTCACCGTCTGCAGGATAAGCCGGGCCGGATCCCATATGATGTTGTCATTCATTTTTTCCATCCTTTACTTTTGGGCAGTCTTTAAGAAAGCCGGAAACGCCGCCCGGCCATAAACTGCCGTATATATGATTATCAATTACGGGAAATGTGTTCCGGCAGATGAAGTCTGCCGGCCTGCGGGACAAGACCGTCCCGCCAGACAGATCGATCTTCTGATAAATAGATCTGATCGCGCAGCTGCGGTATATTTATTATACCAACCGGCAGGCGAAATACAATGACAACCTTTCGACAAAAACCGCCTCTTTCAGCCGAGGAGCTTTCTTTTCCGTTGGATCATCTCATCAATACGTTCCATATAATCTTTGACATTTTTCACGTTTTCAATCCGTTCGATCCGGTTTTCCTCCGGATAAACGATCTTGGACGACCCGCCCGCGCCCAGCGCGACGATCGTCTGCTTTTCTTCCATGATCAGGATATTGTAGATCCCCTCATAGCCCGGCCGGGCATAGCCCACGTTTTCCAGATTGCCGGAAATGTTTTTCTGCCGGTACAGATAATAAGGGATCATGCCCATGTCCTGTGCCGCTTCCCAGGACATTTCGATCATCCGGTCCACCGTCCGGGGCGGGGCCGGCGGATACGCTTCCAGGTTCTGGTTCAGCCGGGACGCCCGTTTGACCGCCAGGGAATGGACGGTCATGCTGTCCGGCGAAAGCCTGCGCACGCCGTCCAGCGTCCGGGCCACATCTTCCGTATCTTCCCCCGGAAGGCCCATGATCAGATCCATGTTGATATTGGAAAAGCCCGCTTCTCGGGCCATATAAAACGCTTTCTCCACCTGGAGGGCGGTATGCCGCCTTCCGATGATATCCAGCGTTTTCTGGTTCATGGTCTGGGGATTGATGGATACGCGCCGGATACCGTGATCGCGGATCGCTTTCAGTTTTCTTTCGTCCAGGCTGTCCGGCCGCCCCGCTTCCACCGTAAACTCCCTGACGGAAGACAGGTCGAACGTCTCCTCGATATGTGAAAGCAGCCGGTCCATCTGGGACACGCTCAGGGAAGTGGGCGTGCCGCCGCCCATATAGACCGTGGTGATCTTCCGGCCGCCGATCATCTTTGCCACAGCGTCCATTTCTTTGAACAGCGCGCCAAGATACGTGGGGACTTTTCGTTCCCAGACTTTCAGCGGAAAAGACGAGAAGGAACAGTACAGGCATATGGTCGGGCAAAAAGGGATACCGATATACAGGCTGATGTCTTCCCCGAAGGGTATCGTATCCAGTATCTTTTTTTCATTGGCCGCCACCTGCGTGCACAGCCTGCGCTTACTTTCCGACACTTTGTACATCTTTTCCAGGTAGGCGTCCGCCTCCTTCACTCCCCGGCCTTCATCGTAAAAAGCCATGGGGATCTTCGTGGGCCGGATCCCGGTCAGCGTTCCCCAGGGAAGGGTATGGCCTGTCCAGCGACAAAGCATATCATACACTGCCGTCTTGATCTGGTTCTTTCCCATTCGGTAGTCCGCGTCAAGCAGATCCGTCTCATCTTCCATCCGGTCGGTACCGTCTGTAAAGCAAAAGGCCGCCCGTCCATCTTTATAGGTCACATCCATCATTTTGTCCGGTTGAAAACGGACATCGTCCAGCACGATCTTTTCTCCGGGGAAAAAGGCCATCAGCAGGGCGCGTATATCGTTTTCATAACGGACATCGTTCATTTTTAATCCGATCATATCAGTACACGAAAGGATTGTGGGTTTTCTCATACCCTATAGAAGTACAGCCGCCATGTCCCGGATAGACCATGACGTCATCGTCCAGTATGAACAGCCGGGTCTTGATGGCATCCACCAGCTGCCGGCTGCTGCCCGTCGGAAAATCGGTCCGCCCTACGGACGCTTCAAATAAAGTATCGCCGCTGAACAGTTTCTTTTCGTCCGGCAGGTAAAAACAGACGCTCCCTTCCGTATGCCCCGGCGTGAAGAACACCTGCATACGGATACCGGCAAGGGTAAATATCTCATTGTCCGAAAGCAGCCTGTCGGCGCTGACGCTCACAGACCGGCCCAGCATGGGCGACACGTTTTTACGGGGATCTTTAAGCACGTCCGCTTCATTTTTTCCCGCGTATACCGGAATGTCAAACGCCTTCCTAAGGCCCTCCACACCCAGGATATGATCAAAATGACCGTGGGTCAGAAGTATGACCCTGGGTTCCAGCCCTTCTTCGCGTATCCAGCCTTCAATGCCGGCGGCGTTGTCTGCCGGGTCGATGATAAGGACTTCTTTCGTCTCGTCGTTGATAAGAAAATAGCAGTTTGTCTGTACAGGTCCGAGGACCATGGATTTTATCGTCATCTTTCATCTCCTGATCGTTTCGCGTAATGGGCGCGTTTCGCGCCGTGTTAAAATACCCCGCAGCCATGTGCGGGGTATCGTCTGTTTCATCTGTCAGCCGCCTGTCGTCCTCTCAATGTCATAAACACATTCCAGATTCCGCAGTTTGTCGATCAGTTTGTTCAGCTGGCCGACGCTGCGCACATCAAAGGAAGCGTTGATCGTCGCCGTATTGTTCTTGCCGGACCGGGTAGACATGCCGGATACGTTGATATCGTTTTCCGTGAACACTTTCGCCACCTCAACAAGTACGCCGACCCGGTCTTCCACATAGATGTTGATGTCCGCCTTGTACGTGCTTCCGGACGTATCATCCGGATCCACCTGCCATTCAGCGTCCAGAAGGCGGCCTCTGTCTTCCTCCGAAATATTGATGATATTGATACAGTCTGTCCGATGTATGGAAACGCCCCTTCCACGGGTGACAAATCCCACGATCTCGTCTCCCGGCACCGGATTGCAGCACTTGGAAAACCGGACCGCCACGTCGTCCATGCCGTGGACGATGATGCCGCTCTTCTTCTTGTGGGGAAGGATGTCCGGCAGCTTGGCCTTTCCTTCCGACACCTGACGGATCACGTCGGTATCGGTCAGTTCTTTGCGTTTCTTTTTCTTATATTCTTCCACCAGCCGGTTGACCACCTGGCCCTCTTTCAGGCCGCCGTGACCGATGGCCGCGTATACGGCGTCCCAGTCTTTGAAGCCGTAGCGCTGCATGACTTTGTCCATGAATTCCGGCTTCATGATATCGGAAAGCACATAGCCTTTCGCCTTGCAGTACTGGCTGATCTGCTCTTTGTCCCGGATGATGTTTTCTTCCTTGAACTCGCTCTTGAACCACTGGTTGATCTTGTTCTTGGCCTGCGTGCTCTTGACAATGTTCAGCCAGTCCCTGCTCGGGCCTTTGGAGTTCTGGGATGTGATGATCTCGATCCGGTCGCCGTTCTGTATCTTATAGTCGATGGTCACCAGTTTCCCGTTGACGCGGGCGCCGATCATCTTGTTGCCCACCGCGCTGTGGATGCTGTAGGCGAAATCAATGGGCGTGGAACCGTTGGGCAGGTTCTTCACGTCACCCGCGGGCGTAAAGCAGTACACGCTCTCCGAAAAAAGATCCAGGTCGTTTTTCAGAAGGCTCATGAACTCCCGGTTGTCCGACATGTCCCGCTGCCATTCCAGTATCTGCCGCAGCCATGTGAGCTTGGCTTCCTCATTGGTCTCGATGTTCTTCCCGTTGGGATCTTCTTTATATTTCCAGTGGGCGGCGATACCGTATTCCGCCGTCTTGTGCATTTCAAACGTCCGGATCTGGATCTCGAAGGGCTGGCCGCTTGGTCCGATCAGGGTCGTATGCAGGGACTGGTACATATTGGGCTTGGGCATGGCTATATAGTCTTTAAACCTGCCGGGAATGGGCGTATACATCTCATGGATCAGGCCCAGAGCCGCGTAACAGTCTTTCACCGTATCCACGATGATGCGGACGGCGAACAGGTCATAGATCTGTTCCAGCGTCTTATGCTGATTGACCATCTTTCGGTAAATACTGAAAAAATGCTTTACCCGTCCGTTGACTTTGGCTTTGATGCCCCCGTCCCGCATGTGCCGGCTCACGTCGTCCACGATGGACGAAACGAAGGCTTCTCTTTCACTCTTTTTTGACGCGATACTCTTCGCCAGATTATAATAAACGTCCGGTTCCAGATAACGAAGGGACAGATCGTCCAGTTCGATCTTTATCTTCGCTATACCCAGCCGCTGGGCAATGGGCGCGTAGATGTCCATTGTCTCTTTGGCCTTTTCCTTCTGCTTGGGCGGAGACCAGTACTGGGCCGTCCGCATATTATGGAGCCGGTCGGCCAGCTTGACCAGGATCACCCGTATATCCTTTGCCATGGCAAGGAACATCTTTCTCAGGTTTTCCGCCTGCTCCTCCACTTTGTCTTTGGAATAGGACAGCTGTCCCAATTTGGTCACGCCGTCGACGATCACCGCCACTTCGTTTCCAAAGCCTTCCCTGACTTCATCGGTGGTCATCACCGTATCTTCCACCACGTCATGCAGCAGACCGCTGACGATACTCTCCTTGTCAAGCTCCAGATCTGCCAGTATGATCGCCACGCAGATCGGATGGATGATGTAGGGCTCACCCGACTTGCGCATCTGTCCTTTATGGGCATTGTCCGCCACCTGATATGCTTTTTCTATCAGGGAAATATCTGCCGAGGGATGATACTTTTTCACTTTCCCGATCAGTTCCCGGTAAAGTTCTTCCGGAGGGATAAAATCTTTATGCTTTTCTTTATCCCGGTCGTCTTCGATGATATCCACATCGATCACTTTCTGAAGTTCCTCGGACATCCATCTCACCTGCCTTTTCTCTTTTTTCGTTATCCGGTCAGCTATTGCTTATCTTGATCGAATTTAACTTTTATTATAATGATATTTCACAAAAAAATCAATATTACTTGCCTTCATAGGAAATAACGGAGGCCACGTCGTACCCTTCCAGCTGTTTTCTTCCGTTCAGGCCGCGAAGCTCCATAAGGAAGATATTCTTTACCACCTGGCCGCCCAGTTTTTCCACCAGTCGGATCATCGCTTTGGAGGTGCCGCCGGTGGCGATCAGGTCGTCCACAAGGACCACTCTCTGCCCCGGTTTTATGGCGTCTTTGTGCATCTCCAGCTCCGCCGATCCATATTCCAGTTCATAGGATACGGAGACCGTCTCCCTTGGAAGCTTGCCTTTTTTTCGTATGGGCACAAAAGGTTTGCGCATTTCATAGGCGATGGGCATGCCGAATATGAAGCCTCGGGATTCCGAGCCGGCGACCACGTCAAAGTCCACGCCGTCAAGCAGCTTCATCATCTCGTCCACCGCCATGCGCAGGCCGTCCGCGTCGGCCAGTACGCTTGTCACGTCTCTGAAGATCACCCCTTTTTCGGGGAAATCCGGTATGCTCAGCACATAATCTTCCATCTTTTTCATCTTATCCACTCTTTCTCCTGTCCGGTCCATTTATCTGGTTACAAGTATATCATACCCGGCACGCAAAAGTCACTGCTTATTTATCAAGCCGGTGTGTACATATAGTTCTGGATCACGATCTGCTGGGTACGCGTGCCTCGAAATTCATTGATGGTGGGATAATACGTCAAAGACAGCCGGATGTCCGCGTCCCCTCCGCTGTAAAAAGCGTTCAGCCCCTCCTGGCCGTAATGCTCCCGCACGCAGTCTTCAAAAGCTTCGATATCGCCGAAATACAGCGCGTCCAGGACACGTCCCCCTTCGCCCCGCGCCTTCATCTTAAGGACGTTCCGGTTTTTCCCCAGGATCGTCCCCCGGGACAGGCTGAGATTTTTTTCGGCAAACAGGGGCTTGGTATTGCCCTTTCCGTAAGGTTCTAAAAAATCCAGTTCCTGTATCAGTTCTTCCGTCACATATCGTATGGGCATGGTCATATCAATGTGCACCACCGGCTGAAGATCGTCTTTGGTCAGCCCGCACTGGTCGATCAGCCGCTGGCGAATACATTCAAAACATTCTTCCCGGAACGTAAGCCCCGCCGCCATGGCGTGGCCGCCGAACCGTTCCATATATTCCCTGCACGCGTTCAAACCGTCATACATATGATACGTTTCTATGGAACGGCCCGATCCTTTCATCCGTCCGTTCTCCACGGGAACGCAGACGATGACCGGCCGGTGATACCGTTCTTTAAGCCGGCCGGCGATGATGCCGGCCAAACTTTCATGGCAGTCATCCAGGGAAAGCATCATCACCGGATCTTCATACAGTTTTTCTTTTTCGATCAGCGCCACGGCTTTCTCATAACCCGCCAGCGTCATGGCTTTCCGGCTGTCGTTGAGGGCGGAAAGTTCCGCCGCCAGACGGGCCGCTTCCCCCTCGTCCTCCGTCATAAGGAGCTTGAGCGCCATCTGGGCGTTGGTCAGACGGCCGGCCGCGTTAAAGCAGGGCCCCAATATGAACCCGATATGATACGCCGATATAAATTTATTTTCCAGATCGCAGCGCCTTAACATGGCCCGGATCCCCGGATCGGCCGTCTGCCTGAGTCGATACAGGCCGTATTTGACGATGATACGGTTTTCGTCTGTCAGGTCCATCACATCGGCCACCGTGGCGATGGCCGTATAAGGAAGCAGCTCGTAAAGTTCCTTTTCCGGCACCTGCTTTTTTTCATATAGGAGCTGGATCAGCTTATAGGCCACGCCCGCGCCGCAAAGCCCTTTAAACGGATAGGCGCAGCCCGGCTGTTTCGGATCGGCCACCGCGTCCGCCTCAGGCAGGCTGTACTGCCGCTGTCCGGATGGCCCTTCCGTGTATATCGGTTCATGGTGATCGGTGACGATGACGGTAAGCCCCAGGCGTTTCGCCGACTTCACCGCTTCCAGGGCGGCGATGCCATTGTCGCAGGTGAGAATGCAGCCCGCGTTGTTTTCCCGCGCTTCCACCGTCATGGCCTCGTTAAGTCCGTATCCATCCCGTATCCTGTCCGGCGTGACAACGTAGGCCCGGCCGCCGAGACGCCGGATCGCCCGCCACAGCATATAACCGGAAAAGATACCGTCCACGTCAAAATCGGCCGCCACGCATATCTTTTCATCCCGGCCGATCTGTTCCAGCAGAAGATCCGCCGCCTTTTCAAGCCCTTTCATCATCCGGGGATCGTGCATATCTTCCAGTCCCCCGTACAGGTAACGGCGCACCGCCTCCTCCGTCTTCATGCCCCGGTTCACCGCCAGCCTGACCAGTATGGGGCTGACGCCGCAGGCCTTTCCTATGGCGTTAAAATCCGCTTTTCTGGCCGAGACCATCCACTTTTCTTTCATTTGTTTTCCCGCCCTTTTCTGATATCGATAAGGGGCCGCGGCCCGGGATCGTATTCCCGGCGCCACAGCCCCTGTTAAATGTTATTTGACCGCTTTGACCGTCTTCTTTCCAAACCGGCTCTGCATGATATGCCACAGCGTGCCGGAGATAAAGATCGAAGAATAAGCGCCGCAGACGATGCCCACCATCAGCGGGAGCGCGAATTCCCTTATGGACGTCACGCCCATGATATACAGCACGCCGATGCTGATGAACGTGGTCAGGGACGTATTGATGCTCCGTGTCAGTGTCTGATTGATGGAAGCGTTCACGATGGCCTTCAGGTCGTCCGTGTTCATGGTCTTTCTGTTCTCGCGGATACGGTCAAAGATGACGATGGTCGCGTTGATGGAATATCCGACGATCGTCAGCATACAGGCGATGAACGTATTGCCGACAGAAATACGGACAAAAGCGTACAGCATGAGCACCATGAGCACGTCATGCAGCAGCGCCAGCACCGCGCTGGCCCCGAAGGTGATGTCTTTAAACCGGATCCAGATATAGATGAGCATACAGATGCCGGCAATGATGACCGATACCACCGCGTCCCGCTGCATTTCACCGCTGACAACGCCGCTCACGTTGGATTCCGTGATCGCCTCCTTGTCCACGCCGTACTGCTGGGAGAGCATGTCGCGCAGGCTGTCCCGGGTTTCCTGATCCAATGTCTGGGTCTTGATCATGATATCGTTGGAACCCTGCACATTTTGAAGCTGGACGTCGCCGCTGCCCACCGTGTCGGTGATGGCCGCCAGCAGTTCGCTGCCTTCATCGGAGGCGACCTGGATCTGCTCGTTAAAAGGAACCGTCATGGACGTTCCGCCTGTAAAATCCAGCCCGTAATTCAGGATGCCTTTGCCGCTTGCGTGATTGATGCCCATAAAGATCACGCCCGCGACAAGGATGATCGCCGGGATGGCGTAAAAATATTTCTTTTTGCCCACAAAATCAAAGGCTTTAAAGACCGCCGCCCGTCCGTAATATTTTTCTTTATCCAGACCGAGGGCATAGAAAATATACAGGATGAGCCGTGTAACGGCCAGGGCGGTGAACATGGACAGGACAACGCCCAGCGCCAATGTGGTGGCAAAGCCACGGATGGAACCGGAACCCATCAGATACAGCACCGCCGCCGCGATGAGCGTGGTGATATTGCCGTCCAGGATGGCGGATAACGCCTTGTGGAAACCGGCCTGGATCGCGTTGAGGACAGACTTGCCCGCGCTGATCTCTTCTTTTATACGCGTAAAGATGATGACGTTGGCGTCGACCGCCATGCCTATGGACAGGATGATACCTGCGATACCCGGAAGGGTCAGGGTCACATCCAGGCCGTTCAGGAGAAGGAGCATGGCGAACACGTAAAAGACGAGGGCGATGGCGGAAGCCAGTCCCGGTATACGATAGATGGCGATCATGAAGATCATGATGATGACCAGACCGATGGCGCCGGCCATAAGGCTGGTGGTCACCGCTTCATAGCCCAGTCTGGCGCCGACCACGCTGGACTGGATCTCTGTCAGGTTCAGCTTCAGGGCGCCCAGACGGATGGATGTGGCCAGGGAATTGGCCGAATCGTAGGAAAAATCCCCGGATATGGAACACTGGCCGTCCGAGATCGTCTCGTTGACCGTCGGCGCGCTGATCACCTGGCCGTCATAGACGATGTATATGGGATTGCCCACATTCCGTTCCGTCGCTTCGGCGAATTTCTCCGTCCCCTCCTCTGTCAGCGTGAGGGAGACCACGTACTGGGAATTGCCGTAACCGTCATTTTCCGTGGCGACCTGGGCGTCCGCCACATCGTTGCCGTCCATGACCAGGTTAAAGCCCTCCGGATCGAACCCGCCATTCATGCTCAGGATGATCTGATTTTCAGCGGACGCGTCATCGGCAGGCTCATAAAATTCCACTGTACCCGGGTTGCCCAGCTCGGAAAGCACTTTTTCCGCGTCGTAATAACCGGGTATCTCCACGCTGATCCGGTTGCTGCCCTCCTGATAGACCTCCGCTTCCGTGCTGTAAGCTTCCACACGTCTCTGGAGTTTATACCGGGTGTCGCTCATATCTTCAGCGGAAGGATTCTCCTCATCCGCCTGATAGGTTATGCTGACGCCTCCCGCCAGATCCAGGCCCAGCGTGATATTCTTCGCGCTGCCCTGGGCGCCGTTGCCCGCGCCGAACATGGCCACATAGCCGCACGCGCCGATAACGGCGATGATGATCAGAAGCGCCAGTACTTTTTTCCATTTGCTTTTCTTTTTCACTTTTCGTCCACTCCTTCCCTGGCGTCTGCCTCCGCCGCTTTGATCATGATGGCGCATTCCACTCTTTTACGCATCATTTCGCAGCCGATCTCATAAGCCCCTGTGATGTCGCCGGTAAAATGATAAGCGTTGGCGGCGCAGCCCCCGCTGCAGTAAAATCTCGCGAAACATTTTTTACATTTTTCCTTCGCGTAAACATTGCACGTTTTAAATTCATCCCGTATATCCGTACGGACGACCCCTTCATCCACATTGCCCATGCAGTATTCCTCTTCGCCCACGAACTGGTGGCAGGGATACAGATCGCCCCAGGGCGTGACCGCCAGATATTCTGTCCCGGAACCGCAGCCGGACAATCGCTTGGCCACGCACGGGCCTCCGGACAGGTCGATCATGAAATGGAAAAAATTGAAATCTTTCCCTTCCTTTTTCCGTTTCACCATTTCCCGGGCCAGTTTGTCGTATTCTTCCATGATCTCCGGAAGATCCGCCTCTGTTATGGCGTAATCTTCGGATTCCGGGGCGACGACAGGTTCTACCGATATCTGTTTGAAGCCCATATCCGCCAGGCTTAAGACGTCCGCCGCGAAATCTTTATTATAATGGGTAAAGGTGCCGCGAACATAATAATCTTTCTGTCCCCGGCTTTCGGCCAGATGGACAAATTTTGGCATGATCAGGTCGTAGCTCCCTTTACCGCCTCTGAAAGGCCGCATGAAATCATGCACTTCCCTGCGTCCGTCCACGCTCAGCACCACATTGGCCATTTCCTTATTGAGGAACGCTTCGATCTCCGGCGACAGAAGCACGCCGTTGGTGGTCAGCGTAAACCGAAAACGCTTATCGTGGATCTTTTCCTGTTCCCTTCCGTAGGCCACCAGCCTACGCACCACGTCAAAATTCATCAGCGGTTCGCCGCCGAAAAAGTCCACTTCCAGGTTGTGCCGGTTTCCCGAATGGGCAATGAGGAAATCCAGGGCTTTTCTGCCCACTTCATAGCTCATCATCGCCCGGCGGCCATGGTATTCCCCTTCCTCCGCGAAACAATAGCGGCAGGCCAGGTTGCAGTCGTGGGCGATGTGCAGGCACAGCGCCTTGACCACGGTGGGCCGTTTCTTAAAATCGGTTATATAGTCTTCATAAATATCTTCCGTGAACAGGCAGCCCGCGTCTTTGAGTTCTTCCACCTCTTTTATGGCTTCCAGTACATCTTCCTTCTTATAGGAAGCGGACAGTTTCTCAACGCATTCTTCCCGCGGCGTATCCTCATATATGGCGATCAGATCGTAGACCAGATCGTCCACCACATGGACAGAACCGCTGTTCACATCCAACACAATGTTGTATCCATTGTTTTTATATTGATGAATCACGTTCATTGCTCCTTTATGACATGCGGTCCCGGACCGCTTTTGTTTTTCATGCGCCTGCCGCGAAATGGCAAGCAATAAGCAGCGGTCCCTCCCACCGGCTGAACCGCTGCTTACAATCCCGGAATATGCGCTCAGCACTTCCGGCGATCATTATTTGTTATTCTCACAGCTCTGATTTCCTACAGTACAGGATGTTTTGCAGGCTGACTGGCAGGATGTCTGACATTCACCGCATCCGCCTTTTACCATGGAATTCTTTAAAGATCTGGTGTTCAATGACTTGATGTGTTTCATGACTCGCCCTCCTTATGATATAGTCGTAAAGCTTATGTATGTATGATGATCCACACTGTGGGTATTATATCATATACACGCTTTTTTTTAAAGCGGTTTTTTTCCCTTTTCCCCCGTCCGGCAGGTCATGCCGCCCAACATCCCGCTCCCCGCGCACATCAACGTCATGGACAGTACGGGCACGATCCCGTCCGGCATGATCCCGGAAAGCACCGTACTGACGACCACATGCACCAGGTAATAGGACAGTCCGGCCACCATTCCCCAGAGAAATTCCTGCTCTTTCACTTTGCGTCCCGCGTACCAGCCTCCGGCAAAAGAAGCGGCGCCGTAGGCCGCGATCACGCCGATACGTACCGTCGTTTCCGTCAGGTCGGACCGGTACAAAAGAAAAGCCAGCGCAAGCAACGATAAGGCCGTGAGAAAATAGCCGACGACAAGAGACTTGAGGATCGCTTCCACATAGTGTCGTTTCACCCAGATCTCACCTTTACACGATTTCTTTTATACAATTTATGGTCTGCCCCGGCAGAAAATGCTATAATACATTTCATACACAATAGGAGGGATACGAATGAACGCCATCGATCTGCATACCCATTCCACCGCTTCCGACGGGACCCTGACTCCCTGTCAGGTCGTTGAAGCCGCCGCCAAAGCCGGTCTGTCCGCCATCGCCCTGACCGACCACGACACGCTCGCTGGCCTTCAGGAAGCCATGAAGGCCGCCGCTTTTTTTCATATCCGGGTCATACCGGGCATCGAGCTGTCCTGCGACTATAAAGGAAAAGACATCCATATCGTCGGGCTCGACCT
The DNA here is from genome assembly GCA_944376975.1 of uncultured Lachnospiraceae bacterium. Lineage (GTDB taxonomy): Bacteria > Bacillota > Clostridia > Lachnospirales > Lachnospiraceae > Frisingicoccus. The sequence continues at coordinate 778 of CALWEE010000014.1, read as the reverse complement.
TGACCTGGCCGATCCGACCTTGGACCGGTCCATCCATTCCCTGCTCAGGCGAAGGGACAAACGGAACGAAGGGATGATCCGAAAGATGCGGGCGGCCGGCATCGATATCACGCTGGAAAAACTGCGTCAAAGAGACGGGGACGCGGTGCTGACCCGGGCCAATTTCGCCCGCTATCTGACCGATATCGGTTTCTGTTCGTCCATCCGGGAGGTGTTTGACCATTATCTTGGACCGGATATGCCGTTTTATGTCCCCAAAGATCCCGTATCCCCATCGGAAGTGATCCGGATCATCACCCGGGCGGGAGGCGTTCCCGTCCTTGCCCATCCCCTTTCCTACGGGCTTGACCTAAGTGGACTGGAAACCTTTATCGACCAGTTCAAGCCCGACGGCCTTAAGGCCATGGAAGTCTTTTACTCCACCCATACGCCGGAAGATGAACGGAACATGCGCCGTCTGGCCGAAAAAAAGGGACTTTTCATGTCCGGCGGATCCGATTTCCACGGCGCCGCCAAACCGGATATCGCCATCGGAAAAGGCTACGGCCGCCTTTTTGTCCCGGAAGATCTTCTCGAAAAAATGGGTATTAAAAAGAGCTGTCCCTAAGGACAGCCCTTTTTTAGCGGATCACGCCGACTGTTTCGCTTTTTCGATGCTGATGACCGCTTCTTTTTTCATCGGGATACGACAGTGTCTGTCACCGCCGAATTCCACCACCAGGATGTCGCCGTTGATATCGATGACAACGCCGAAAAATCCGCTGGTCGTCTCTATGCT
>CALWEE010000013.1 GCA_944376975.1 uncultured Lachnospiraceae bacterium | reverse complement strand
GCACTGGGCGTCGCGGCTTTCCACTTTGACATATCCGGCGTTCATGGTCTTGATCCCATTTTCATACAGGTAAATATACGATACAAAACGGCTGTAATCAGACATAGAAAAATCCTCCTTTTAGAACTATGGTATTCGTTCCAAAGGAGGATTATGCCGGCAAAACCCGGCCGGTCATCCGGTTCTTTCACGATAGATCGTCCAGTCCCATCTTTCTTACGCAGTTCAAAAGGAACAGGCAGCCGAGCAGATAAAACACGGCGTAAAACATATGGGGAGCCAGTCCGTCCGCCGCGCACAGATAACCGTAGAACACGGCGAAGATCCCGAAAACGGCGGCCGCTCCCAAAGCCAGATGTTTCCAGCGGCCCGTCATCTCCCGGACGGATTCCCGGTCCGTATAGATCTCGTAAGCCCCTTCCGGCTCGCCTTCTTTTATCTTTTTGCGGAAATAGTGCCACCCGTTAAACGTGGAATTCACATATTCCCAGCCTTGTTCTTCAAACATTTCTTTATACCGTTCCGCTTCTTCTCCCGTCGGCATCTTCTTATAATCCAGCCGGACGCAATACCGCGCCGCGTCGTCCTTCACGAATTTCTGTGAAAAGCAGCCGCCTTTTACCAGCTGCCAGCCGGACGCAGCCATCTCATTCAGCCACTTCTCCTCCAGCCTGTACTCCCATGCCATAAAAACCCGATGGGTTTTCCTGATCTCCTGAGCCATACGTTCTTCCTCCCGTCACTGTTCCCAAGACTTTGTCCGCGTTATCCGCCTGTTCCTTCAGCCGGCCCACTTCCTGGCGCAGCACATCTCTTCCGGTCTTGGTCAGGCCATAAAGCCGCCGCCTTTCATCTTCCGGGTCAGCGCTGCGGATTTCCTGTATCCGCCCTTTTTTGATCATCTTCCCGGTGGCGCCGTACATGGTGCCGGAACCGATCACGACCCTTCCGCCGGTGATCTGGGACGTCATCTGCATGATCCCATATCCGTGAAGCGGTTGATGCCACAGACAAAGCAGGATATAAAAATAGCTCTCTGTCAAAGGTTCTTCTTTTCGCATATCTGTCCGGCCTTCTCCTTCCTGATATGTCGATAGTCGATATATCGTTTTGTGACTATATCGTACCACGACATATGTCGTATGTCAACATATTTTTCACGAATGTTCTTTCTTCCATTGCTTTATGGCTTCCAGCCGTTTTTTAAACCGTTCTTCCAACCCCTGATCGGTGGGTCTGTAATACTCCCTGCCGACGAGGGAATCGGGCAGGCATTGCATATTGGTCAGTTTTTCCGCCGTATCGTGGGCATACTGATAACCTTTTCCGTAATCAAGATCTTTCATGAGCCGGGTCGGCGCGTTGCGGATCACCAGAGGGACCGGCTCGGCCAGCCGTGAGAGGGCGTCCTGTTTCGCCGTTTCATAAGCCGTGTAAAGGGCGTTGGATTTGGGCACAAGGGACATATAAACGACCGCCTGGGTCAGATGGACCGAACACTCCGGCATTCCGATAAAATGACAGGCCTGATACGCGGCCACGGCGATCTCCAGCGCCCGCGGGTCGGCCAGTCCCACGTCTTCACTGGCGAACCGGATCACCCGGCGGGCCACGTAAAGGGGATCTTCCCCCGCTTCCAGCATCCGGGCGAGCCAATAGACCGCCGCGTCCAGGTCCGAGTTGCGCATGGATTTATGAAGGGCGGAGATCAGATTATAATGTTCCTCGCCCTTTTTGTCATACAGCAATGATTTCCGGGATGTACACTGTTCCACGGTCTGCTCTGTCACCGTGATCCGTTCCCCGTCCATATCGCCGTTGAGCACCACCATTTCCAGCGTGGACAGCGCTGTCCGGGCGTCCCCGTTGGCAAATCCGGCGATGGCTTCGAGCATATCGTCCGATATGGAGATATCCTGACCGCCAAATCCCCTCGGATCGGTCAGCGCCCTTTTCAAAAGCGTCATCAGATCCTGATCGGTCAGGCTTTTTAACACGAACACTTTGCAGCGGGACAAGAGGGCGCCGTTCACTTCAAACGACGGATTCTCCGTGGTGGCGCCGATCAGGATGATGCTCCCGTTTTCCACATAAGGCAAAAAGGCGTCCTGCTGGGCTTTGTTGAACCGATGGATCTCGTCCACGAAGACGATGGTCCGCTGGCCATACGCCCGTCTTTTCGCCGCCTGTCCCATGATCGTCTTCAATTCCTTTATCCCGTTTATCGCCGCGGAAAAATTGACGAATTCCGCTTTCGTCGTATAAGCGATCACCCGGGCCAGCGTCGTCTTTCCCACGCCGGGCGGCCCCCAGAAGATCATGGAAGCGATCCGGTCGCTTTCGATCAGGCGGCGCAGCACCTTCCCTTCTCCGAGCAGATGGGCCTGTCCCACCACTTCGGAAAGGGTCTCCGGCCGCAGACGGGCCGCCAGGGGCGTATCTTCCTCCCGTTCAAACAGTGTCCTTTGTTCCATTTCGATCGTCCTTCCTTTCAGGAGATCCCCAGACGCGTCAGCGCGTTGGCAAGTTTCGCGAAGCCGCCAAGGTCCAGCGTTTCGCCCCGGACGTTCTCCGGGATGCCGCTCATCTTAAAGGCTTCCAGTATCTGTTCCTTATCGGCTTTGATCCCGTCAAAATTGCGCAGGCCGTTAAGGAGGGTCTTGCGTCTCTGGTTGAATGACGCCCGGATGATCCCGAACAGCAGCCGCTCGTCTTCCACATAAACCGGCGGCTCTACGTGGCGGGTCAGCCGGATAACGGCCGAGTCCACATTGGGCCGCGGGATAAAACAGTTCAAAGGCACATTGGCCGCCAGATAGGGCTCGGCATAATACTGGACCGCCAAAGATAAGGCGCCGTAGTCTTTTGTGCCCGGCCGGGCCTTCATGCGTTCCGCCACTTCTTTCTGGACCATGACCGTTATGTTCTCCACCGGCACATGGCTTTCAAACAGGGCCATGATAATGGGCGTGGTGATATAATAAGGCAGATTGGCCACCACCTTGATGGGCTTTCCGCCGTTTTTCTCATCCGCCAGGGTTTTCAGATCGACTTTCAGGATATCCGCGTTGACGATCTGCACATTGTCGCACCCGTCCAGGGTTTCATCCAAAATGGGCAGCAGCTTCCTGTCGATCTCAACGGCGGTGACTTCCCGCGCCGCCTCCGACAGATACTGGGTCAGCGTGCCGATGCCCGGCCCGATCTCCAGGACGAAGTCCGTTTTTGTCACGCCGGCCGCGGCGATGATCTTGCGGATCACGTGTTCGTCGATCAGAAAGTTCTGGCCGAACTTTTTCTGAAAAGTAAATCCGTATTTTTTTATGATCTCGATGGTCTTTCGGGGATCCGATAATCTTTCCATAAATCCTCCTGCGCGCTTCGCGCCGGGCGGCTCAGCCGTCCATGCGATAAAGTTTCAAACCGTTTTCCCATGTTTTCTCAATGATCGTTTCTTCCGGCAGGCCCTTGATCTCAGCCAGCGCCTTCACCACATACGGCAGGTACAGGGAAGAATTGCGCTTGCCTCTGTAGGGTTTGGGCGCCAGATAAGGACAGTCCGTCTCCAGCACGATCCGGTCCAGGGGAGCGTATGCCGCCACCTCTTTCAACACCCGGGCGTTCATGAACGTGAGCACGCCGCCGATCCCCAGGAAAAATCCCATATCCAGATATTCCCTGGCTATCTCTTTCGGATACGAGAAACAATGGACCACGCCGCCGATCTCGCCGCCCCGAAGGGCTTTCACCATATCCAGCGTATCTTTGGCCGCGTCCCGGGAATGGATGACCACGGGAAGGCCCACTGCCCGGGCCAGCTCCATCTGCCATTCAAACCAGGTCTTCTGGTCCGCCCGTACCTTTTCGTCCTTATCCCAGTAGTAATCCAGGCCGATCTCGCCCACCGCCACGATCTTTCCGCCGCTCGCCTGTTTATAAACGTCGTCGTTGACCAGTTCCGCCAACCAGGCGAAGCTTTCTTTGGTCAGGCCCTTCACGTCGCTGGGATGGATACCGGCCGCCGCGTAGATCATATCGTAAGACCGGGCCAGTCGGATCGACGCTTTCACACTCCCTATATCGGAGGAAATATTGACGATGCGGCCGATCCCGTTGGCTTTCATGGAAGCTAAAAGTTCTTCCCGGTCCCCGTCAAAGGCTTTATCGTCATAATGGGCATGGGTATCAAAAATCATCTGTCAAGACTCCTTTATATCATTCATAAAAGGGCCATCGCGCCTGGCGATGGCCCCTGTTGTCCATTTATCGATCAGCAGATCTCGGCGCCTGACGGCATCTCTTTTTCCGGGACCATCAAAGACAGGTTGCCGTCCGCGTCTTCCGCGCACAGAAGCATGCCTTCCGAGAGGACGCCCGCGAGTTTTGCCGGTTCCAGGTTGACCACCACCATGACCTTCTTGCCCACCATCTCTTCCGCTGTGTAGTGGGGCCGGATGCCGGACACGATCTGTTTTACCTGGCTTCCGATCTTTACCTGAGAGCAGAGAAGTTTTTTGGACTTCTTCACCGGTTCACAGGCGATGATCTCACCCACCTGGAACTGGAGCTTTTCAAAATCTTCAAATGTGATCTCCGGTTTCGGCTCGATGTCGATCCCGGCTTCCATGGCCCGCGCTTTGGCTTCTTCCGCTTCTTTCTGGGCTTTATCCGCTTCAAGCTGTTCCATGAACTTCTTCATATCTATACGGGCAAATAAGATCTCGGGTTTGTCCGTCACTTTGCCGCCCTGCTCCAGCCGGCCGAAGGTATCCAGTTTGAGGAAATCCCTTTCCTTCGTTCCGATCTGATCCAGTATCTTTTCCGCCGTTTCCGGAAGGAATGGCGCCAGGCAGATGGTGCCGATGCGGATGCCTTCCAGCAGATTGTAAAGGACAGTGGCAAGGCGGTCTTTCTTCGCCTCATCTTTCGCCAGGATCCACGGCTCGGTCTCGTCAATGTATTTGTTGCAGCGGCGGAACAGGGTGAACACTTCGGTTATGGCGTCGGCCACCCGCAGCTTGTCCATCTTCGCGGCCGCCCGCTTCGGCGTATCCAAAGCCACCGCCTTCAGATCGTCGTCCACCGCTTCATAAACGCCCGGATCGCGGATCACGCCGTCAAAATACTTGTTGGTCATGGAAATGGTCCGGTTCACCAGGTTGCCCAGTATATTGGCCAGATCGGAATTCATCCTTTCGACCATAAGTTCCCATGTGATGGAACCGTCATTCTCGAAAGGCATCTCGTGGAGCACGAAATACCGCACCGCGTCCACGCCGAAATAATGGACCAGATCGTCCGCGTAGATCACGTTGCCTTTGGACTTGCTCATCTTGCCTTCGCCCACCAGCAGCCACGGATGTCCGAAAACCTGCTTCGGCAGCGGCATATCCAGCGCCATCAGCATGATGGGCCAGTAGATCGTGTGGAAACGGATGATATCTTTGCCGATCAGGTGCAGATCGGCCGGCCAGTACTTCTCCACCATGGGATCGCTGTTGCCGTCCAGGTCGTAGCCCAGGCCGGTCAGGTAATTGCTGAGGGCGTCGATCCACACGTAGATCACGTGCTTCGGATCGAAGGGCACCTGGATGCCCCATGTGAAGGACGTACGGGACACGCACAGATCCTGGAGACCCGGGAGCAGGAAGTTGTTCATGATCTCGTTCTTTCTGGACTCCGGCTGGATGAAATCCGGATGGGTATTGATATAGTCGATCAGCCGGTCGGCGTATTTGCTCATCTTAAAGAAATACGCTTCTTCCTTCGCGTCCACCACTTCCCGGCCGCAATCCGGGCATTTGCCGTCTACCAGCTGGCTTTCCGTAAAGAACGATTCGCAGGGCGTACAGTACTTGCCTTCATAATAGCCTTTATAGATATCGCCCTGATCGTAAAGCTTCTGGAAGATCTTCTGGACCTGTTCTTCATGGTCCTTATCGGTCGTCCGGATGAACCGGTCGTAGGACGTGTTCATCAGATCCCATATCTCTTTGATCTGTCCGGCCACATTGTCCACAAATTCTTTGGGCGTCACGCCGGCTTCTTCCGCCTTCAGCTCGATCTTCTGTCCGTGTTCGTCCGTTCCTGTCTGAAAACGGACATCGTATCCCTGGGCTCTTTTAAAGCGGGCGATACTGTCTGCCAGGACCGCCTCATACGTATTGCCTATATGGGGCTTGCCCGATGTATAGGCGATCGCTGTCGTTATATAATAAGGTTTCTTTGCCATGCTGCTTTCCTCCCTTGCCTTTCAGCATAATTGACTTTATTATAATATATCCTCAGTTTAAAGACAATAGCCGCGGATGAGCGTTTTTTTATAAATTACGACAGACGCCGAAAACAATAAGGAATGTCAGATAGACAGTCAGGCAGACCTGATCCCATCGGGGAAGCTTCTTACCTTTTAGCCGCAAATATGTATAATATACATATTGCGCCAGCAAAAGAGGTCCGGTCACAAACAAAAAAGGATTGGCCGCGTACGCGCCGGAAAGATCCCATCGGGCAAGACATAAAAACAGAGTGGTTATGCCGCATCCTGGACATGACCACCCTGTGATCTTTTTAAACAGGCAAGGTATCCCCATCCCCGTCAGAAAAAGCCAGATAAAATAAACCATGCCCAAAAGCAATACGGCTGCCGCGCCTTTTAGTTCTTTTTTCATCCGGCTCCCATCCTTTATATTTTCTGTCTTTTTATACAACTCCGTTGATCGTATCCTGCATCATGCAATAATTGATGATGATCAACCCGAACAAAGATACCACAAGATAGATGACATTGCTGTTCCCGCCTGCTCTGTTCTTGATCCAGTCGCATTTTTCACCCATCTTATAACTCCAGTAGATGCCATAAATCCCGCATGTGAGGATCGAATACAAGACAACCATCCCGCCGGAGGCTGCGTAAGGGTCTTTACAGATCTGATTGATCTCATCATTCAGCTTCGCCATCCAATAAAGCGCGTAAATACCGCAGCTGATGATGGAAAAGACAATGCACATCGGGATACTTCTCGGAATGATCCGATATCCGCCCCAGTGCCCCTGCGCGTACGAGTCATTAGGAGCATATCCATTCCCCTGTGCGCCATAACCGTTTTGATCATAAGATCCCCATTGGTCATACCCGGCTCCGTAAGCATCATTGTCTTCTTTTAATGGATTCCCGCACTTCGGACAAAATTTCATGGAATCATCGCATGGGCTTCCACAGTTTGGGCAAAAATTCATGAACACAACCTCCCCCTGTTTTTAATTGGTCGATATATAAATTTTAACATATTATCCCGTCAAAAACAACATAACCCGCCTTTTTTTTGGTATACTAAACAGGAAACCCGTCGAAAACGACCCGTTCAGGAGGGAAGATCATCTATGTTTAAGTGGAAAAAACGCGTTTATCCGCTGCTGCTTTCAGCCTGTCTTCTTTTATCCGGCTGCCAGGGCGCCGGAAACGGCCTGGCCGTCTCGGAGACCGCTTACGAAAACCAGCAGGCCGATTTTGATACATTTACCGAAAATATTTTTGTCGACAGCGTATCCGCCGACACGCTGACGCTCCATTATACGCTCCGTCATCCGGAAGACTACGGCATCACCCAGGATACGGCCACCTTCGGGCGCATGACCCTGGATGAAACAGAATACGCCAAAGACACGAAAGAAACCCGTCGGCTCCTGGAACAGCTCCGGACTTATAAAGATGACGATCTGAATGAAGATCAGCAGATCACCTATGAAGTGCTGGAATACTACCTGGAAACCGCTCTGGAGACTGAAGGGCTGGAATACTATCCGGAAGTCCTGGAACCTTCCATCGGCATCCAGAGCCAGTATCCCATCATCCTGTGCGAATATGAATTCAACACCCGTGAGGACATCGACACCTATCTGGCCCTTCTGGAAGATTTTGATGATTTTTTCCAGAACCTGGCGGACTATGAAAAGATCCGTTCGGAAAAGGGGCTTTTCATGAGCGACGCGGCCGCGGACGCCGCCATTGAAGAATGTGAAGATTTTATCAGATCATCGGAAGAAAATATGCTCATTGACGTGTTCAACGAAAAGATCCAGGCCTTCGAGGGGCTGACCGACGATGAACGCCAGTCGTATATGGACCGGAACCGGTCCGTCATCCTGGACACGGTCATTCCCGCCTACCAGACGCTGATCGATACATTGGCCGGCCTGAAAGGCACCGGCACCAACGACCTAGGCCTCTGCTATTATGACCGGGGCAAAGATTATTATCAATATCTGCTCCATTCTTCCGTCGGCACCGACAAAACGCCGGAAGAACTTCTGGATATGCTGGACGAACGGATGCAGTCCGCTTTTATGACCATGCTGCTCATCTACCAGCAGAACCCGGGCATCTACGAAGATGTGGAAAACGCTTCCTACCGTCTGGATGACGCCAACGAAATACTTGAATATATGAAAACCGCCATCTCAGACCGTTTTCCCGAGGCCGCGGACGCAAACTACACGACCAAAAACGTCCACGAGTCGCTGACCGACAGCCTGAGCCCGGCGCTGTATCTCATCCCCCAGATCGACGACTATGAAAATAATGTCATTTACCTGAACCTGAATGAAAATTACGGAAACGAACTGTTCCCCACCGTCTGTCACGAAGGCTATCCCGGACATCTTTATCAGACCACCTGGTTTTACAGCCAGGACGTCAATCCTTTGCGGTGCGCCCTGTCCACCACCGGATACAGCGAAGGCTGGGCGTCCTACGTGGAAGAACTGTCCTACGACTACAGCGGCATGCCTGAAGACGTGGCCCAGTTCACCGCGGCCAATTACGCCCTGAGCATGTGCATTTACGCCTACGTGGACATCGGGATCCATTACATCGGCTGGGACAAGGAGCAGACCGGGGAATTTTTATCCGCCTACTTTGTCCTGGACGACGAGACGCTGACCGAAATATACGAGACGATCCTGTTCGCCCCCGCCAATTATCTGAACTACTGCATCGGCTCCCTGGAGATACAAAACCTGCGCCAGACAGCGGAAGAAACGCTGGATGACGCTTTCGACGAAAAGGCGTTCCACCGGTTCATACTGGACATGGGGCCCGCCCCGTTTCCGGTCATTGAAGCCCATCTGGAAGACGCGTTACCCGCCGCGGCCGAATAAACGGCCGCGGTAAATCCAACTCTTGACATATAGGCGCTTATCATATATAGTAAAGATGTATTTTGTTTTTTTTTTAACACAATTTGATTGCCTCAGCAGATGTTCGGACATATCCCGTCAAAACATGTGCTGAGGCAATACAAACGCTCACCTTAAAGGAGGAATAGGAATGTCTACAAAAGCTTATTACCCGATCAATGAGATTGGTAAAGGCAAACCGGGTTTTGCGAAAACAAGATCCATCATTGAAGCGGCCTTCTACGGAAACAATGTTGTTCCCGTAAATACTCTGAAGGAAGCTTACAACCTGGCTAAAAATTCACCGGGTACGATCGTTACCGATATGCCCGTTTACAGAGGAGAGGAATTTGGCCTTGACGCGGACGCCAAAGTACTTCTCTTCAACGACGGCGCCATCACAGGCCGTTACGCTACCGCCCGCCGTATCGCGGGTGAACCCGGCGTTGACTGTGAAGCCCTGGATAAAGTCGCTATGGATGCCATCTATTCCGCGCGGTGGAAAACACTGTACCACGCTACCGCTTACGCCGGCCTGGATCCGGAATTCATGGTAAAAGTTCATCTGCTGATCCCGGAAGGTGAAGAAAACATCCTTTATAACTGGATGCTCAACTTCCAGTACATGTCTGATGAATATGTAAAAATGTACAAAAATTCCAAACCGATCGGCGACGGCAAAGAGCCGGATATCTACATCTTCTCCGATCCCCAGTGGGTACCGGTTGAAAACCCGGGCGTCAGCTTTGACTGCCTGAGCGATCCGGCCAAAAAGACGCTGTGCTACTTCAACACCGACCAGAACTGCGCCTGCATCCTCGGTATGAGATACTTCGGCGAGCACAAAAAAGGCACGCTGACCATGGTATGGGCGATCGCGAACCGCAACGGCTACGCTTCCTGCCACGGCGGACAGAAAGAGTACACACTGGCCGACGGCAGCAAATACGTTGCTTCCGTTTACGGTCTGTCCGGATCCGGTAAGTCTACTCTGACCCACGCGAAACACGGCGGCAAATACGACATCAAAGTGCTCCATGACGACGCGTTCATCATCAACACCGATACCTGCGCTTCCATCGCCATCGAGCCGACTTATTTCGATAAAACCCAGGATTATCCGACAGGATGCGCGGACAACAAGTTCCTTCTCACCGCTCAGAACTGCTCCGCTACTCTGGATGAAGACGGAAAGATCCAGCTTGTAACAGAAGATATCCGCAACGGCAACGGCCGCGCCATCAAGTCCAAACTGTGGGCTCCGAACCGGGTGGACAAGATCGAGGCTCCGGTCAACGCGATCTTCTGGATCATGAAAGACCCGACCATTCCGCCGGTTGTCAAATTAAAAGGCGCGTCCCTCGCATCCGTTATGGGCGCGACACTGGCCACCAAACGGTCTTCCGCCGAGCGTCTGGCTCCGGGCGTAGACCCCAACAAACTGGTCGTTGTTCCGTACGCCAACCCGTTCCGGACATATCCGCTGTCCCATGACTACGAGAAATTCAAAAAACTCGTGGAAGAAAAGAACGTTGACTGCTACATCGTCAACACCGGCGATTTCATGGGCAAGAAAGTACAGCCGAAAGATACGCTTGGTATCCTTGAAGCCATCGTTGAGAAGAAAGCCGACTTCCACAAATGGGGTCCGTTCTCTGACATCGAGATCCTTGACTGGGAAGGCTTCATCCCGGATATGAACGATCCGGAATACGTGGCTCAGTTAAAGGCCCGTATGCAGGACCGGGTGGACGAGATCAAACAATTCGCCACCGCTAAAGAAGGTTACGACAAACTTCCGGACGACGCTCTGGCAGCGATCCAGAAAGTTGTTGACGAACTGAAATAATCGGAAACCCCCGGCCGATCGGCCGGGGGTTTTTTTGCGTCATACGCGGCGCAGCAGGATAAAATGTTCTTTTTTAAAATCCAGCAGCCCTTCCCTGCGCATCTTGCTCAGTTCAAGGGACAGCCCGCTTCGATCCACGGAAAGATAATCCGCCAGCTGCTGCCGGGAATAGGGGATGTCAAATTCCCCGCTCCCGCCGCGCGCCGCCATCGCCGATAAATAAGATAACAGTTTCGCCCGGGTCGTCCGCTGGGACAGATGGGCGATCTTCTCATTCTTTTCCAGATTCCTCGCCGCCAGGCCGGAAAGCAGGTTTTGTATGACTTTATGATGATGGGCGCATCCGGACGGACAGGTGTGAAGGACCTTCTTCACGTTCAGGAACACGACCTTGCACGGCGTCCCGGCGACCGCGCTCACGTTCATCACGGCATCCGGAGCGCAGGCGAAGGATTCGGCGAACATCTGGCTTTCGGCGACAGACGACACAATGTTCCGGTTCCCCCAGAAATCTTCCTGGACGATCAGTACCCGGCCGGATAACACGATGCCGAGGGACTCGGTGACGTCGCCTTCCCGATAAATATACGCGTCTTTTTCAAAATCTTTTTCCCGCGCTTCCAGGCAGGTCAGCATGGCGCGGGCTTCCTCTTCTTCGATCCCCGAAAAAAGGGACGAGGCAAGGATTTCCTGTAAATATCCGCTCATATTTTCACCTCCGTTGAAAATTCAACAGACTTTCCGGTCTTATTGTAATATGATAAACGCGTGGATACAAGTAAGGAGGCATGATTTTTATGAAAAGAAAAATTGTCCATATCGAAGAAGATAAATGCAATGGCTGCGGCGCCTGCGCCCAGGCTTGCCATGAAGGGGCCATCGTCATGGAAAACGGGAAGGCGAAACTGATCCGCGACGACTATTGCGACGGGCTGGGCGACTGTCTCCCGGCCTGTCCCGTCGGAGCCATATCCATCACGGAGCGGGAAGCCGCCCCTTATGACGCCGCCGCCGTACAGGCGAAAATGAACGCGCGGCCTTTGCCCTGCGGCTGTCCCGGATCCCAGGCGCGGTCTCTTGACCGGCATGACCAGGCTCTGGAGACTTCCTTTGAAGAACGTCCCAGCCGGCTTGCCCAGTGGCCCGTCCAGATCAAACTGCTCCCGGTGAATGTCGCTTATTTTAACGGGGCGAAACTTCTGATCGCGGCCGACTGTTCCGCCTATGCCTATGCCGGCTTCCATGAACGTTTCATCAAAGGACATATCACGCTCATCGGCTGCCCCAAACTGGATGATATCGACTATTCCGAAAAACTGACCGAGATCATACGGAACAACGACATCAAAGAAGTGACCATTGTCCGCATGGAAGTGCCCTGCTGCGGCGGCCTGGAGAACGCGGCGAAAACCGCCTTGAAAAACAGCGGCAAATTCATTCCGTGGCAGGTTGTCACCCTCTCCGCCGACGGAAAGATCCTGGATTGAAAACGTCTTTCTCCACATAAAAACCGCCGGACCGGCCGTGTCACCCATACCGTGAAAACGTCCCGCGTCCGGCGGTTCTTTTTATAGCGTTATCTTACTTTATCAAAATAGGATTTCAGGTTCAGCATGGCCCGGGTCAGCAGCTCACATTCCTTTTCATCCATGCCTTCACGCATGGCCTGGATCAGATGTCCGTAAAACCGTTCATGCCACCGGTAGGCCCGTACGCCCCGCTCGGTCAGGGAGATCAGGACGACCCGGCGGTCCTGGGCGCTGCGCTCCCGGTTGACATAACCCTTTTTTACCAGGTTGTTCATGGCGATGGTCAGGGTCCCCACGGTCACGCCGACTTCCTTCGCCAGGACCGACATGCTCTTGGCTCCGTCTGTGCCGACCACGTCGATGATGTGCATGTCATTCACGCTTATGTTTTTAAAATTACCGGATGCCAGTACCCTTTCTTCAACATCCATCGCATGATTGAACAGATACAGCAACACGTTGTTGAGCTGTTCATAGCTGTCCACGAGACCACCTCCTCCGCCTTGTCTTCTGACTTCGATTATACATGATTTATCGTGTCGAAACAAGGTGAAACCGGGCTGTTTTTCCCGCCGCGGCTGTGTTATTCATTCTCAAAAAGAGGCGTTGAAAAATAGCGTTCCGCCGTATCCGGGAGCACGGTCACTACGGTCTTGCCAGGTCCCAGCTTTTTGGCCAGCTTCAGCGCCGCGGCCACGTTGGTGCCGCTGGAAATACCGCACATGAGCCCTTCCTTACGGGCCAGGTCTTTTGCCGTGCGTATGGCCTCCTCGTCGGATACAACGTAAATATCGTCATAGATCTGCTGGTTTAAGATGGCCGGTATGACCCCATCGCCAATACCCATCTGAAGGTGGGTGCCCACCGTGCCGCCGGCCAGGATGGCCGCGTTCTCCGGTTCCACAGCCCATATCTCGATCTGGGGATTCTGGGCCTTGAGCACCTCGCCGATCCCGGTGATGGTGCCGCCGGTGCCGATGCCGGAACAAAAACCGTCAATGGAACCGGCCACCTGCTCCAGTATCTCCAAAGCGGTATGATGTTTGTGGACCAGCGGATTGGCCGGATTCTCAAACTGCTGCGGCACGAAGACTTTCGGATCGTCCTGGGCCATCTGGAGCGCGATGCGCAGACATTCATCGATACAATCGCCGATATTGCCCGCGTCGTGCACAAGCCGGACCTGGGCTCCGTAATGCCGCACCAGCTTCCGCCGTTCTTCGCTGACCGAATCCGGCATGATGATGATGACTTTATATCCTTTAACGGCGCCGATCAACGCCAGGCCGATGCCCTGATTGCCGCTGGTCGGCTCCACGATGGTCATGTCCGGCGTGAGCTTTCCCTGCCGTTCCGCCTCGCGGATCATGTTCAGGGCGGTCCTTGTCTTGATGGACCCGCCCACGTTCAGTCCTTCATATTTTACCAGCACCTGGGCGCTGTCTTTATCGGTCATATGGTTCAGGCGCACCATCGGCGTATGGCCGACAGCTTCCAAAATGTTATCATATATCATGTGTATACCCTCGCTTATTTCATCGTATCACAGTTTATTATATGCTTTTCGCCGCCTAAAGACAATATGTCTTTTCCGCTTATTTCTTCCATGAACCGGTCCGCCGTCTCATGCAGGAACCGATCCAGGCTCCCGATATCGAACACCCGCATGCCTTCGCTGTCCTTTTCATCGGACAGCCGGCACAGCCAGTCTAACTCCTCCAGAAGGGGCTTCACGTCTTCCAGACGGACTTCCTCCATGCCGGCAGACCCGATCGGCGCGTATTCCGGCGGGCTGATATGATAACGATGGATGAACCAGCCGTTGCTTAGCGTATAGTCTCCATAATAATATTCCCGGGTAAAAAAATCTTCCAGGGATACTTTCTTTCCGTCCTTGCGGATCACCACATAAGCGATCGCCGCTTTTTCCGTTTCCGCCTCTCCCCGGCTGTTTTTAAAAGCCAGATTCCCGGGCCAGTAATCCCGGACGTAGCATACGTCCAGATACAGATGCAGGTAATAGCCGAAAATGAGCGGCTCATCCAGCCGGTTCCCGTATTTTTTAAGGAACAGCTCCAGATCCGGCGCTTTCGCGATATCTTTCAGGCATTTTTCATTCCAGAAATGGGAGATCGCTTTTTCCTCTTTCAGACGGGTGTCCGGAAGCAGGCTTCCAAGCAGGAAGGCTTTGCTCCAATCGGTATCTTCCGTTTTCCCAAGCCGTTCCAGGATCAATCGGCTTTCCACAAGGTGCATCACATATCCCGGCATGGTATCCTCCTTCCGGACCGCTTCCTCAGTCCAGTATTTTTATATAAGTTGAGTCATATTTCACATATCCGTATAGCCCATTGACTTCCGCCCGTATCCAGTTATTGGGATCGATGGAGATGACGGTCAGTTCATTTCCCCACCACAGGCTCGCGATCACCCGTCCGGACAGGGCGGGCATGCTGCGCACGTTCACGTCGTTTCCGAAAACCCGCGCCTTCTTATAATGGGACAGCCCCGGCCTGCCGGCCAGGTATTCATTGGCAATGAATCCTTCTTTGCCGTCATAACGGCATTTTGACCATCCCCAGCCGTCATCCCATAACCAGGTCAGCCGGCTGTCCCTTCCCAGTACGACGATCACCGGCGCGCCCACGTAGGCGTCCTCCCGGAAATTCACGCCGCTGCCGGATACCGTGACCTGCGTATCCGACGCGTCCGGCTCCGGTTTCTCCTCAGAGCCGGAAGGCTCTTTGGCGGTGAGTGCCGGATAATCATAAAAAGCTTTATCGCCGTCCAGATCGCCGTTATATCCGCTCAGCCGCAGGGTACTGGTATATTGCCACATGCCAAAAGCGCCTTTATATGAAGGCGCTTTTGCCCATTGAGCCACCCATTTGTCATACCGGTCCAGCCGCCGGTCATTCAGATAACCGTTCAGCCATGCCAGGCTGGCGTACAGCCCGACATAGTAACCCGCGGCCTCCACCTTTGCCAAAAACCGCTGGCATATGCTCACCAGCGTATTTTTGGACGGAAACCCGTTCCGGGCTTTATATCCGTCTCCGTCTTCCATGTCATACCAGACGCCATAAGAAGGAGACGCTTTTTTCAGCAAACGCAGGCAATGTCGCGCCTCGCTGTCCGCTTCCTCCGTATCCAGAGCGTAGGAATAAAAATATACGCCATAAGGAATGCCCAGTTTTTCACATTCCCTTATGTTCCTTTCGTAGTGGCTGTCGTCCTGAGAAAGCAGATCGTTTCCGTATCCGCACCGGATGATCGCGAAATCGATCTGGGATTTCAGCGCGTCAAAGGGGATCTCTCCATTGACGGAACTGACGTCGATCCCTGTTTTGGCCATGATGGTACCTCGTGTTCCATGATCTCCCTTTATTATATGCGGCTCTTTCGCGTCTGACAACCTGTCTGCCTTTTCCCGGTCATTCCGTTTCCGTTATCATCGGGATGATCTTATGGCCCAGCACGTCGATCAGGCCATAGTCGGTCAGTCCCAGCCGGGGAACGGTGGGCAGGGATATGAAGGAAAGGGACATGAACGGGGCCTTCATGGGGCATCCCATCTTTTCCACAGCCGCGTTCATCTCATTCATCCGTTCCATGACTTCTCCCGCGGGAAGCAGGCTCATCAGGCCGCCCAGGGGCAGCGCCAGGGAATCTGCCACCTGGCCGTCTTTCGCTGAGGCGAATCCGCCGTGAAGCCGCTCCAGTTCCCGGACAGCCACGGCCATATCCGCGTCATTCGTACCCACAACGACGATATTGTGATGATCGTGGGAAACCGATGAAGCCAGGGCGCCCGATCGCAGCCCGAATCCTTTCACCAGGGCCGTGGACACCCGTCCGTTCTTTCCGTATCGTTCCACTACGGACAGTTTCAGTATATCCCGGGAGACGTCCGCGCGGATCTCGCCGTCTTTTACATCCATCCATTCCTGTATCTCATCATTGATGATCTGATCCGGTATCATGGAGATGATCCGGCATTTTGCCCGTTTCCCTTCAGACGGGATCTTAAAATCTTTTTCGGAAAAAGACGGGGAAATGTGGACCGTATCCAGAAGCTTTGCCGGATAATCCTTCTGCCGGCATGGCTTCGCTCCGTTTTCATCCGCCACCACGCGGCCGTCTTTGATGACCATCCAGGGCCGGATCGTATGCAGGTCTTTGAGCAGCACGATATCGGCGAACCGCCCCGGGGCGATGCAGCCGATCTGATCTTCCAGCCGGAAATGCTTCGCCGCGTTGATCGTGGCGATCTTGATGGCCTCCACCGGATCCATGCCCAGGTCGATGGTCTTTTGGATGTTGAAGCTGATATGTCCTTCTTCGCAAATATCATTGACGTGTTTGTCGTCGGTGCAGAACATGATATTGTCCGTAGGCAGATGGTGGTCGATAACGCCTTTCATGAGCCTTTCCACGTTCCGTTCGCTGCTGCCTTCCCGCACGAGGGGCATGATCCCCAGACGCAGCCGTTCCAGAAGTTCTTCGTAATAGACCGATTCATGGTCATCGGACAGATGGCCCGCTCCGTATATGTTCAGATCGTCT
>CALWEE010000012.1 GCA_944376975.1 uncultured Lachnospiraceae bacterium | reverse complement strand
GAATATTGGTATGATCGCGCATAACAGCAGAAAGGAACTTATGGAGAATTTCTGCATTGCCTACAAAAAGATCCTGAGCAGGCATGCGCTGTATGCGACGGAAGTTACGGGGAGAAGGATCGAGAGCGCCGCGAACCTGAAGGTGAACAAGTTCCTTTCAGGCAACGTGGGCGGAGACAAACAGTTTCTGGAGATGATCGAAGCCAACACCATGGACATGGTCATTTTCTTCTATAATCCCATGGGAGAGGGCGACGCCCGGCCGGACATCTATCAGGTCATGAACAAGTGCGACGCGTACTGTATACCTATGGCGACCAACATCGCCACGGCGGAAGCGCTGATCATGGGCCTGGATCACGGCGATCTTGAGTGGCGCCAGAGATGACAGTGGGAAAGCAGCAGGGGGAACATAATGAAAAGCGATATACGACAACGGCACGATCTGCTCGCGGATGGTGCCGTTTTTCGATAATTGTACTTTATCGGGAGCAGGAGCGGTTTTGACCGTTTTAGGATTGCATTCAAGGTCCGATTCGATTATTATAATACACGAGAAGAGAAAAATATGTCGATCGATCACAGAAGGGAGAGACGCATTATGCAGTGTATAAGAAAAGTGACAGATTCCATTTACTGGGTAGGGGGAAGCGACAGAAGGCTGGCCCTGTTCGAGAATATATTCCCGATCTCAAGAGGCGTATCCTATAACGCTTATGTCGTCCTGGATGACAAGACGGCGCTCATGGATACGGCCGACTATTCGGTAGGCCGTCAGTTCATGGAGAATGTGGCCGGCGCGCTGAACGGAAGGACACTGGATTATCTGGTGGTGGACCATATGGAACCGGACCACTGCGCATGGATAAAGGAACTGAAGACATGCTATCCGGATATGAAGATCGTGGGCAACGCAAAGACGTTCCAGATGATCGATCAGTTCTTTACCCTGGATCTGGCCGATGAAGATAAGGTTGTTGTCAAGGAAAACGATACGCTGGAACTGGGCAGACATACTCTGACGTTCGTCATGGCGCCCATGGTCCACTGGCCGGAAGCCATGGTATCTTATGAGTCAACGGAAAAGATCCTGTTTTCGGCGGACGCTTTCGGTTCTTTCGGCGCTCTGGACGGCCGGATCTTTGACGATGAGCTCCATTTTGAACGGGACTGGATGGACGACGCCAGACGGTACTATACCAACATCGTGGGCAAATATGGCATGCAGGTACAGGCCCTGCTCAAAAAAGCCGCCGGTCTGGACATCCGCATGATCTGCCCGCTCCACGGACCCATCTGGAGGAGTAGCTTGAACGTGCTCCTTGAGAAGTATGACAAGTGGAGCCGTTATGAAGCGGAAGAAAAGGGCGTGCTCATCATCTATGGTTCCATGTACGGCCATACGGAAGGCGTCGCCCAGGCGCTCAGCGTGAAACTGGCGGAAGCGGGCGTGAAAGAGATGGCGGTCTATGACGTGTCCAATACCCATATGTCCCAGCTGATCGCGGAAGCGTTCCGCTACAGCCATATCGTGCTGGCCTGCCCGACATATAACGGGGGCATCTATCCGCCCATGGACGCCCTGCTCCACGATATGAAAGCCCTTAACATGAGCAATAAAGTATTCGGCGTCATTGAGAACGGCACATGGGCTCCGGCTTCCGGCAGGCTGATGACGGCTGTCCTGGAGACGCTTAAAGGCTGTTCGGTACTGGATACAAAAGTAACGGTGAAATCCGATCTGAAACAGGATAAAGAAGCGGATCTGGACGCGCTTTGCCAGGCCATTGCCGCTTCCATGTAAGGGATCGGCGATCTGAAATTTAAAAATTCCCGGAGTGTTCTCCGGCTCCATCCTGTTGATCGGGCGATGGCGCCGGAGGGCATTCCGGGAATTTTTTCATCGGAGCGTTTCAGTCTTCCACGTCAAAATGTTCAATGACCGCGGCTTTCTTTTCCGGACGGGAATCCCCGTGTCTGACGAAGCACATGGTCACAAAAGCCAGAGCCGAAAAGATGACGGCATAAGGGAACAGGATCCTGTAGGAGACGGCGCCCAGCAGGAAGCCGGAAAAGACCGGCGTGAAGATCTGGGCAGCCATGGAGAACGTATAGTAGATACCCGTATATTTGCCCACGTCGCCGCCTTTGCACATCTCCACGACCATGGGCAGGGAATTGACGCTGATGGCGGCCCAGCCGACGCCGATGCAGGCGAATCCCACATTGATGGCCGGGTGGTAGCTGGTGAAGAAAAACGCGGCCAGATAGCACAGCGTCATCAAGATCACGCCGCCGCAGATCGTCTTTTTCCTGCCAAAGCGGCTGGAAATGACGCCGATGGGGATGTAGCTTAAGATCGCCGCCACAGTGGCGACCATAAGGCAGTTGGCGAAGCCGCCGCCCTGTACGCCCCATACGGTCTGGGCGTAGCGGGAAAAGGCGGTGGTCACCGCGTTGTAGGCGGTGAACCACAAAAAGATGGACAGGAGGATGAAGACCAGGCTGCGCTTCACCTCCGGAGCCAGCGGCTGTGTGTCTTTGTTCCCGTCTTGGACAACAGACGCCATTTCTTCGGGAAATTCTTCCGAAAGCTTTCGGGCGATGGCGTTCTCGTGTATGGTGACGATGAGCAGGATCACCGCGAGGGCCATGAGCGCGGCGACGGACATGAATAAGGGCAGATAATCCGGCCGGGTTTCATTGCCCACGAGAAGGGAGATCATGATAAGGGAATAGACCGCGCCTATGGCGCCCATCAAGTTGATCACCGCGTTTGCCTTGCTCCGAAGGGGCTTGGGCGTCAGATCCGGCATAAGGGCCACCGCGGGAGAGCGGTAAAAGGCCATGGACAGCAGGGTAAAACCGAGGGCGACGGTGAACAGGACCAGACTGTCCATGCCGTCGGCCACCGGCAAAAGGAGCATAAAGACGACGGCGGCCACGGTCCCTCCGATGATGAACGGTGTCCGTTTCCCAAGAGGGCTTTTGCACCGGTCCGAAAGGATGCCGAAAAACGGGAGCAGGAATACGGCCAGCACGTTGTCTAAAGCCATGATGGCGCCGATCAGGGTCGGGTTTAAATGAAACGAGTTTTGCAGGATCAGCGGGATGATATTGTCATACATCTGCCAGAAGGCGCTGATGGATAAAAAGGCCAGGCCGATAAAAAAGGTACGTTTATAATTCAGTTTCATGACCGCTCCTTTCGCAGCCGCGTCGCGGCAGAGGGGGATATCTTGCAGACACGCCGGTCGTAGGTCAAAAGACCGTTGGCCTCTTCTTCGATATCAGTCAGCTGGGTATAGACCGCTCCGCAAAGGCCTTTGCGGATCAGCGGCGGGAGGTCTTCAAGGATGAGCCGGCAAAAGGCGTCTTCCAGTTCTAAAGACGACCGGCAGTCCCGGTAGCCGTAAGTTGTGTCGGTGGCGCTGTGCTCTTTTATGTGGCAGACATAGCCGCCGTATTCGGAAAGAACGTAAGGGCGGGCGTCTTTTACCGGCGCCAGTTTGTAAAAATAGTTATGGACACTTTTTATATCGCCTTCCCGGTGGTCGAACCATCCGCTGGCCGAGTCGATGAGCCGGGACGGATCGGCATGACGGAGCAGCCGGGTGAGCCGGCGGGTATCAAACTGTCCCCATCCCTCATTAAAGAGGACCCACGCCATAATGGATGGAAAGCCTTTCAGCAGTTTTACGGTGGCCAGGACTTCCTTTGAGAATTCCAGCCGGCCTCTGGGATCGGACCGTCCCGTCAGCCGGTATTCCAGTTTTTCCGACAGGGTGGGGCGGACACGGGAAGAACGGGCCGTTTTGGCCGTGGGGCCGGGCACGCACAGCAAAGTGGGCAGATAAGTCAGGAGAAGGGGCGAGTACGCGCTTCCGCCGTTGACCATGTCCTGCCATACGATCATGCCTAGCCGGTCGCAGTGATAATACCACCGGCGGCATTCGATCTTGGCGTGCTTTCGGATCATATTGAAGCCCAGTTCTTTGGCCATGCGTATATCGTAGATCAGCGCTTCGTCCGACGGGGCCGTATACAGACCGTCCGGCCAATAGCCCTGATCCAGGACGCCGTTGAGAAAGATGGCCTTGTGATCCAGACAGATACGGGGAAAGCCTTCGGCGTCGGTTTCCACCTGGAAATCCCGCATGGCGAAATAGGAGCGGACCGTGTCTTTGCCGACTGTGATCTCCACCGGGTAAAGATAAGGCGTTTCGGGCGTCCATTTTTTGGGTGAAGGAAGATCCAACGTGAATGTGAGGGCGTCGGCGATCTTGCGCGCCATGGGCTCGCCCGCGCACGGGAAAAGGTCTTTTTCGTCGTCGGCAAGGATGACGGCGTCCCATATTTTTACGCGTGTATCCGGGAAAGATTTACCCAGATTTTCCTCGATCGTAACGCGGACCTGACCTTTTTTCGGATCTGCCGTCAGGTCAAGGTCAGTCATGTAATGGTCGGGGACGGTCTCCATCCAGACGGTCTGCCATATACCGCTTTGGGCGGTATAGTACATGCCGCCGGGGGAAAGCTTCTGTTTGCCCCGGCTGTGATAAGAGGCGTCTGAAAAATCCTGGACACGCACCGTCAGACGGAGGGTGTTGGCTCCCGGTTGGAGAAACGGCGTCAGATCGACGGAAAAAGGCAGATAGCCGCCCACGTGCTTTCGGACAAAATGGCCGTTGATATAAATACAGGCGCATTGATCTACGGCCTCGAAATGGAGGAGACGGCGAAAACCGGCTGTATGGTCAGGGATATGGATCGCGCGTTCATACCATAGAAAAGCGTCCGGACGCAGCTGTCTTTTGACGCCGGACAGCTGGCTTTCCGGAGAAAACGGCACCAGGATGCGGCCCTCAAACGATCCGGGATATTTTCCGGAACCGGTGATGGCGTATTGCCAGTAACCGTTGAGTATTTCATATTCCGGACGGCGCATCCGGGGCCGGGGATAGGCTTCCAGCACATGTTTTGGATCGAGGGCCTGTCCCCAGGACGTAGACAGTTCAGCGAGGGGCTGTCGTTTTTCTTTTTTCGGCAATGTGCCGAGCATTTCTTTTATATTCATGGAGCATACCTCATTATGTAAAAGATCGGTCGTGTTGAAAGGTACTGTCATATTTTTTATTATACTCGAGCTGGCTCTGGACAGGAAGGTCTTTGTAAGATTTTTTTAATATAATATGTGTTGACAGGTAATATTATATTATGTATAATATGGCGAAGAAAACAATATGAAGATCCGGAAAAGAGAGGAGTTGGCGGAATGGTTTTTAATACAGGCGCGGCTTTGCTTGATGCCATCGTACTTTCTGTCGTGTCCCGGGAAAAAGACGGGACATACGGCTATAAGATCACTCAGGATGTGCGTCAGATCATCGACATTTCAGAATCCACATTGTATCCGGTACTGAGAAGACTGCAAAAGGACGGCTGCCTGGAAGTTTATGATATCCAGTTCGGCGGTCGAAACCGGCGTTATTATCGGGTAACTCCGTCCGGGCTTGCCCATCTGGACCTTTTGAGGAGCGAGTGGAAACGCTATTCGGAAAAGATCACCCGGTTGTTTGAGGGAAAGGAGGCGGTGAGGCCATGACGCGGAAAGAGTTTTTGGAGAAGCTGGAATATCTGCTGCGGGATATAAGCGAACAGGAGCGGCAGGACGCCCTGGATTACTATCAGGCGTATATGGACGACGCCGGGCTTCTGCCTTCCGATGATGTGGACGGCATCCTGGAGTCGCCGGAGGTGGTCGCGGCGTCCATACGGCGGTCGCTGAACGGAGAGGAAGATGGGGCCGACAGGCGGCAGACCTTCAGGGAGGAGACCGACAGCCGACACCCCTTTGGGGAGGAAGAGGGAAGCGACAGGCGGCAGACCGACCGGAAAGAAGAAAAAGATCCGGCCTCGGTGGGCAAGATCATACTGATCATCGGCCTGTGCATTCTCGGCCTTCCGGTGGCGGGTTCCATGATCTTAGCCGCCGGCGCGGCCGTTCTGGGCCTTCTGCTTGGGATAGCCGGCCTGTTCATCGGCATCGGCGCGGCGGCAGTGGCCGTGTTCTTGTCCGGCATCGCCATCTTTGTCTACGGCATCTTTAAAATGACTGTATTCATGCCCGCGGGCGTATTGCTGCTGGGCGTCGGGCTTTTGATCGTCGCGCTGGGTATCCTGGCCCTGATCTTTACGATCTGGCTGTTCAGGCTCATACCCTGGATGTGCAGAGGTATTGCCCGACTGACGCGCAGGCTGTTCCGGAGAGGAGGCGAGATGGCATGAGAAAGTCAACGAAGATCCTGCTGATCCTTTCCGGCATACTGGCGGCTTTGGGTATCTGCCTGTGCGTCATCAGCGTATGTATGGGCATGACCTTCGCCGATCTTCGCCGGATGGTTTTCGAGGGGGAATTCACCATTTATCCGTTCCACTGGGGCGATGACGACGCGGCTTCGTTTGAAGTGGACGCGAACGATCATGGCGCTTATAATAAAGGTTCTTTCGATCTGTCGGCGGACAGTCTGACCCACGTGGTGGTGGACCTGGAATCCGCCAGCCTGGATATAAAGGAAAACCCGGACGACGGGCAGGTATCCCTGGAACTGGGCAGCGTCGACGGCGATGATTTTTTGTGGGACTATAAAGAGGGCCGTCTCGTGATATACGAAGAAGGCGACTGGACGAAAAGCGGCAGGAAAGCCACGCTTTATCTGCCGAAAGATATCCATCTGACAGCCGCGGACCTTCAGACGGACGCGGGCGCGCTGACGTCAGACGTTCCTTTTTCCTGCGATAGCCTTACGTTGGACGTGGACGCGGGAAAGATCGATGTTTCCCGCGTAAAGGCCAGGGATGTTTCCATGGAATGTGATGTGGGCGCTATCCGGTTTGAAGGAAGCGTGGACCGGCACGGATACGCCGACGTGGATATCGGGAAGATCGAGATCGGATTGACAGAAGGACAGGAATCCGATTATAATTATTCTATAGAAAACGATGTGGGCCGGGTTTTTGTCGGCGATAAAAATTACGACGGCCTGTCCGTGGATGAACGGCTGGACAACGGCGCGGACAAAGACTGGGAACTGCGTTGCGACGTGGGTTACGTGGCTCTGAGCTTCAGATAAAGAGGGGGAGATGACGTGTCATCAAAAAAGTTATATCGTTCCCGTGAGAACAAGATGATATGGGGCGTCTGCGGGGGCATCGGCGAATACCTGAACGTGGACCCGACGCTCATCCGCCTGCTGGCGGTCATCCTTGTGTTCGCCGGCGGGTCAGGCATACCGGTTTATATCATCGCGGCTCTGATCATGCCGCCGGAACCCTGGCGATAGTCAGGAAAACGTATTTTAACCGAATGAAAACGGAAGCATTCCATCGGGCATATGGAAAGGCTTCCGTTTTTCGCGTTTTCGTCCCGGTTCTAAATCTGGTTTGTCCACATATATTAATCACAGGTGGTGATGGTATGGAGCGCATGTTTTCCCAAAGACTTGGCCGGGCACTGGCGCCGGTCCTGAAAGCGCTGCCCGATCTTCAGGAGATACGTCTGAGGGCCGGCAGGCCTTTGCTCATCCGGTTTAAAAACCGGGAATATGGCGTGGATGAGCAGGGGAGGATGACCAAAACTTTGGAGGCGGGCCTTCGGGTGAACGCGCCGGATGTGAAAGAAACCCTGGACCGGCTGTGCCAGTATTCCCTCTACGCGTACGCGGATGAAATGCGTCAGGGATTCCTGACGATCAAAGGCGGACATCGGGTCGGCCTGTGCGGCCAGATGGTCGTAAAAGACGGCCAGGTGGACGGCATACGTCATATTTCTTCGCTGAATATCCGTATCGCCCATCAAGTCCCCGGCTGCGGCGCGAAAGTCCTTCCCCGGCTGTTTTGCGAAAACAGCCTGTGCCATACATTGATCGTCGCGCCGCCCGGCTGCGGGAAGACTACCTTGTTAAGAGACATTGTCCGCCTGCTGTCCAACGGAGGATTTTTGGACGGGTTGGGCTATGTGGAAGGCATGACGGTGGGCGTGGCCGATGAACGGTCCGAGATCGGAGCCTGTTACCAGGGCGTCGCGCAAAACGACCTGGGCATAAGGACCGACGTGATGGATAACTGCCCGAAAGCGATGGGCGTGACCCGGCTGATCCGGACCATGTCGCCTCAGGTGATCGCGGTGGATGAGCTGGGCGGCGACCGGGACATGGAGGCGGTCCTGGAAGCGGCGGCCTGCGGCTGTCGGGTGATCGCAACCATGCACGGACAGGGCAGGGAAGACGCCGACCGGCGTTTTTTTGCCGCCGGGCGCGGGAAGCCGCCGTTTGAAAAATATGTTGTGTTGTCCGATAAAAAAACGTTTGACCGGATCCCGGACGTGATCGGGGAAAACGGTATGGAGCGAAGCTCCGGGAGGTATATGTGTGGCTGAAGATCGCGGGCATGTGCCTGGTCATCGCGGGCTGCGGCTGCTGGGGATTTTCGCGGGCGTTCGTCCTGAAAGAAAGGATCGTTCTTCTCCAGGTTTTTAGCCAAAGCCTGATGCTTTTTAAAAACCAGATCGTCAGTTACCGACTGACGATACCGGAGGCGGCGGAGGAGATCAGCTACCGGGTCTGCCGGAGGGAGGTCGCCGATTTTTACCGGGAACTGGCGGCCGGACTTAAAGACGGCAATGCCGAAAGCGGTGAAAGCGTGTGGCGGGCGTCGGCGGAACGGACGCTGCGCGGCGAAGACGCGGCCATCATCCGTGAACTGGGAGCCTTTATCGGCGTAATGGACGATCAGGTGCGTGTCCGGGCTCTGGACGGATGTATCCGGGAACTGGAAGAAAGGGTCCGCTACCTGAAACAGACGGCGCCGGAGCGCGTCCGGCTGTACCAGACCCTGGGATTTTCGGCCGGCGTTTTTCTAGTCATCGTGTTGTTGTAAAGGGATGGAAAGAGGAGGTGCCAGGTGTCCATACAGATCATATTCCGGATCGCCGCGGTAGGCATACTCGTCTCCATCCTGAATCAGGTGCTGAAACATTCGGGGCGGGAGGAACAGGCCTTTCTCATCAGCCTTGCCGGCCTGATCCTCGTCCTTTTGTGGATCGTGCCGTATATTTATGAATTATTCCAGACCATCGAGCAGATGTTTGCCCTTTAGGAAGAAAGGGAGAGTCTATGGCAAAAATCGCTTTGCTGGGCATCGCTGCGGTGCTCATCGCCATAAAATTAAAAAGCGTCCAGCCGGAGTACGCGGTTTTCATCGGGGTTGCCGCGGGCGTGCTCATATTCGGCTTTTCCGTGACCCGTCTGCAAGTCATCTTATCGGAGATCGAAAAGATAAGCCAGTACCTGTCGGTCAATCTTTCGTACGTGTCGGTGGTGGTCAAAGTGGTGGGCATCGCCTACATCAGTGAGTTTTCGTCGGATCTTTGCCGGGACGCCGGATACCGCGGCATCGCCTCCCAGATCGAGATGTTCGGGAAACTGTCCATACTGGTCATGAGTCTGCCGGTCCTGACAGCCCTTTTGGATACGGTCCGGCAGTTTATGGAGTGAACGGATGCGGCCGCTTCTCTTTATCCTGTGCTTCCTCCTGTTTAGCCCAGGTATTTTGGCGCGCGCGGAAACAGGGGACGGGGCGGATGCCCTGGATTATTCCCAGGTGGAAGAAGCCGTGGCGGACATGCTGCCGGAAGACGACAGGATAACGTTCGCGGATCTGGTGATGTCGTTTTCCTCCGGATCGGTCCGGGATATTTTTTCCGGGGTGAAAGATTATGTGGCGGACCGGCTGTTTTATGAACTGACCTTCAACCGGAAAGCCATGGGACAGATGATCGGCATCGTCCTGATCAGTTCGGTCTTTACCAGTTTTTCCATGGCGTTTTCCAGAGGTTCCATAGCGGAAACGGGATTTTACCTGACGTATATGGTCATGTTCGCCCTGCTTTTAGCTTCCTTTCATACGGCTGTTTCGCTGGCGGAAAATCTGATGGGAAATATGCTGAAATTCATGTCCGCGCTGGTCCCCACATTTTGCCTTTCCCTGACGCTGGCGGGGCATCTGACCACGGCGGCTCTCTATCAGCAGTTCATGCTCGTTCTGCTGACGGCTCTGGAATGGATCATCACCCGGGGCGTATTGAAACTGATCCACGTTTATGTGCTGGTCAGCCTGATCGATCAGTTGTCCCGGGAAGAACATCTGTCCAAACTAGCGGATTTTTTCCATACGGTGATCCGGTGGACGCTGAAGACCATTCTTGGACTTGTCCTCGGACTTAATCTGGTCCAGAATATGGTCCTTCCGGCTTTCGACACGGTAAAAAACGGCATGGCGGCCCGGATCCTTTTCGCGGTCCCGGGCGTGGGTGACGCCATGGAATCGGCGGTAAAGACCGTGGCCGGAGGGGCGGCGGTCATTAAAAACAGCGTCGGGGCGGCGGGGATCGTTATCCTGGCGCTCATGTTCCTCATTCCGGCGGTCAAACTCGGGTGCATGGCGCTTATGTACCAGCTTGCGCAGGCGTTGGTGCAGCCGGCGGCAGATAAGCGGATGGTCTGCTGCCTTCACGGCGTGTCCGCGGGGATCTGCCTGCTCATGCGGATGTTGGGGACGGTTTTTGTCCTTTTCGTCGTTTCCCTGGCTATGATCACCGCGTCTTCGGGGCTGCTTCTTGGAAGCTGAGACAGGGGGGAAGAAGATGGAGGCGCTCAAGTCCTGGATCATGGGGATCGTCACGTTTTTGCTGGTGATGACATTGGTGGAACAGATGATCCCGCGGGATAAATACAGAAAATATGTCCGTCTGGCTATGGGACTTATACTGATCCTCATGATCAGTACGCCCATCCTTTCGCTTTTGGGTGTGGATGAAAAGGTATTCCGGAATTTCGTTCAGGAAAATCTGAAACTTTCGTCCATGGAGGCGGAAGCGTCCCGTGAGCTTTTTGATGAAGACAGTCTTTTTTCGGACGCTTATGAAGAAACGGTAAGACGGCAGATCGTGGCCTATTTTGAATCCCAGTCTTTGACCGTGGTTTCCTGTACGTTGACCATGGAAACAGACGCGTCCGGGGAAGGTTATGGACAGATACAGGCGGTGTCGGCGGAACTGCTCCTGCCCGATGGCGCGCGGGACGCGGACGGCGAGACATCCGGGATCCGTCCGGTGGAGCCGGTGCGCGTCACGCCGGAGACGGAGGAAAGCCAGGCGGCCGACCGGGTGCCCCAGGGGGAGATCGATCAGTGGAAATCCGATATATCTTCTCAGTATGGCGTGGATCCGGCGCGTGTCACGTTGACGGTCCGATGAGGAGGTGACAGCGTGGGAGAGAAGTTATGTCGTATGCTTACAGGGAAAAACAGGAAGGAACAGGCTCTGATCGTTATTTTGGCCGGCGTTTTATGCCTGCTTATCGTCTGGCCTGTACCGGGAAGATCTTCAGATGAACCCGATGGCTCTGCCGACGGGACAAAGACGGTGCCAGAAGGGCAAGCGGCCGGGGAAACAAAAGATCTGGAAGCGTATGTGAAAAATCAGGAAGAACGGCTCGCGAAGCTTCTGTCGGCCATTGAAGGCGCGGGAGAAGTCCGGGTCATGATCCGCGCGGCGGCCACAGGCGAGTATGTGATCGAAAAAGACGTCACGTCCCAGAACAGTTCCGTGGAGGAGACCGATTCCCAGGGCGGCAGCAGAAGAAGTTCGGAAGGCAGTCATTCGGAAAGCACCGTATACGCCCAAGACGAAAACGGCCAGGATGTCCCGTATGTGATCCGAAAGACCGAACCGGAGATCGAAGGCGTCGTCGTGTGCTGCGAAGGCGGCGGCGAGGAACGGGTCGCGGATGAAATATCCGAAGCGGTCCAGGCGTTGTATGATGTGCCGGCGCACAAGATCAAAGTGGTGAAGATGGAACAGGATAATGGACAATGAAGATGACAGCCCCGCTTCCGGTATGGTATAATAATTACATACGGGAGGAGGGTTACGATGCTTACGGAAAAGAAATTAAATAAGATCAACTGGACGCTGACGGCGATCATGCTGGCAGGCCTGCTGATCTATCAGCTTGTTTATTTTATCATCGATATATGGATGCCCTGGAGAGGCGGCATAACAGATCAGATGTTCGGTATACGCTTCTGGAGCCATACGGTGGTGGGAGTCATCCAGTTGTTGTGCCAGAATCTGTATCTGTTCGGCAGCGTGACCATGCTCATCTTTTTTGGGAAGGATCATGTGGAGAAACTGCCTTATACAAAGATCATCCTGTATGTTGTCGCGGTGTCGGTCAGCTCTGTTTTGATGGCGGGGCTTTTTTCGCTGCTTGACAGGAACGGGACAGGAAATTACTTTTATCCGGTATGGACGGTGCTCATATCCGGAGCGGTAGTTTATATCCTGCGTACTTTGTGGTACGCGGCGGGCTACTTTATCTATAAGAGAAAGTGACCGGGCGGCATGGGAGGAACGTGATCGAGCCAGGACATTTACGTCCTGGCTCGTTTGTCTTTTCAGTCAGATCTGTTTTCCGACAGGATATGCCGGGCCACGTACACGCCGCTGGCGGACGCGTGGGAGAGGGAATGGGTCACGCCGCTTCCGTCTCCGATGATATACAGCCCCTTATAGCGGCTTTCCAGATGTTCGTCAATGGCCACTTCCATGTTGTAGAATTTGACTTCCACGCCGTACAGGAGCGTATCGTCGTTGGCGGTCCCGGGCGCCACTTTGTCAAGCGCGTAGATCATCTCGATGATGCCGTCCAGTATCCGTTTGGGAAGGACGAGGCTCAGATCGCCGGGCGTGGCCTGAAGGGTGGGACGCACCAGCCCTTCCTCCACCCGTTTGACCGTGCTCCTGCGCCCGCGGATCAGATCGCCGAACCGCTGGACGATCACGCCGCCGCCCAGCATATTGGACAGTCTGGCGATGCTTTCCCCGTAGCCGTTGCTGTCTTTGAACGGCTCGGAAAAATGTTTGGCCACAAGAAGGGCGAAGTTGGTGTTTTCTGTTTTTTTATCGCTGCCCTCATAGCTGTGGCCGTTGACCGTGATGATGCCGTTGGTGTTTTCGTTGACCACGATCCCGTTGGGGTTCATACAGAATGTACGTACCTTGTCTTCAAATTTTTCCGTGCGGTAGACGATCTTGCTTTCGTATAATTCGTCGGTGAGATGGGAAAAGATGACGGCGGGAAGTTCCACCCGCACGCCGATGTCCACCCGGTTGGATTTGGTAGGGATATCCATTTCCCGGCAGACCTGTTCCATCCATTTGCTTCCGCTCCGGCCGACAGAAACGATACATTTCGCGCATTCACAGCTGCCCGTTTCCCAGATGATCCGGTAACCCTTTTCCGTTTTCTGGATGGTTTTGACCGGACTGTCAAAATAGAAGTCGACTTTGTCTTTCAGATGGGCGTAAAGGTTTCCAAGGACCACATAATTGATATTGGTCCCCAGGTGGCGGACAGAAGCGTCCAGAAGATTCAGTTTGTTCTGGAGGCAAAGCTTTTTGAACTGGGTGCCCGCGGTGGAGTAGAGCCGGGTCCCCTCGCCGCCATAAGCCATATTGATGCTGTCCACGTACTTCATCAGGTCCAGAGCCTGCTTTTTCCCGATATGCTCATAAAGGGTACCGCCGAAATCGTTGGTGATATTGTATTTCCCATCGGAAAAAGCGCCGGCGCCGCCAAAGCCGCACATGATGGAGCAGCGGCTGCAGTTGACGCAGCTTTTAACGTGTACGCCGTCAATGGGACACTTTCTTTTTTCCAGGGCGTGGCCCGCTTCAAATACGGCCACTTTGCAGGAGGGCCGTTCTTTTATCAGTTCATAGGCCGCGAAGATGCCGCCGGGGCCCGCGCCGATGATGATCACGTCGTAATCCATAGGTGAGATCGCCTCCTTTGATGATCAGGCCTGTTTATAGTAGCTGAAGAAATCTTTGATCTTGTCCATGGCCTCTTTCAGCACTTCGATCCGGGGCAGATAGACAATGCGGAAATGGTCCGGCTGATGCCAGTTGAAGCCGCCGCCGTGGATCAGCAGGATCTTTTTCTCCCGGAGCAGATCCAGCGCGAACTGTTCATCATTGGTGATATTGAACTTTTTCACGTCGATCTTGGGGAAGATGTAAAAAGCCGCTTTCGGTTTGACGCAGCTGATGCCGGGGATATCGGTCAGCGCGTTATAGATGAATTCCCTTTGTTCGTATATACGGCCGCCGGGAACGATGTAGCTTTTCACGCTCTGGTTGCCGCCAAGGGCAGTCTGGACAATGGACTGGGCCGGCACATTGGAGCACAGCCGCATGTTGGAAAGCATTTTCAGCCCTTCGATATAGTCTGTGGCCATGCGTTTATTGCCGCTTAAGATCATCCAGCCGATCCGGAACCCGGCGATCATATGAGATTTGGACAGCCCGCTGAAGGTGACGCAGAACAGATCCGGGGCGAGAGACGCGATGGAGATGTGTTCCTCGCCGTCCATGACCAGACGGTCGTAGATCTCGTCGGAAAAGATGATCAGCTGATGCTGTCTGGCGATATCAACGATCTGCTGAAGGACTTCCTTCGGGTAGAGGGCGCCGGTTGGGTTGTTGGGATTGATGATGACGATGGCCTTTGTCCGGTCGGTGATCTTCTTTTTCATATCTTCCATGTCCGGATACCAGTCCGCCTGTTCGTCGCATATATAGTGGACCGGTTTGCCGCCGGCCAGGGTGGCGCAGGCCGTCCACAGCGGATAGTCCGGCGAAGGGATGAGGATCTCGTCCCCGTCGTCCAACAGGGCGGACATGCACAGGTTGATCAGTTCGCTGACGCCGTTTCCGGTATAGATATCATCCATGGTCACGTTGGGGATCTTTTTTAACTGGGCGTACTGCATGATCGCTTTCCGGGCGGAAAAAAGCCCGTTGGCGGAAGAGTAGCCTTCACATTCGGTGAGCTGACGGCGCATGTCATAGATGACTTCGTCCGGCGTGCGGAAACCGAAAGGAGCCGGATTGCCGATGTTCAATTTCAGGATCTGCGTTCCGTCCTCCTCCATTTTTGTCGCTTCGTCCACTACAGGACCTCTCACATCGTATAAAACATTGTTCAGTTTTGAAGATTTTTTAAAATACCGCATCGTGATTCCTCCTGAAATATGATCGTTGTCCGTGCCGTTGTCTTCCCGGCGGCAGGACCGGGATGTTCCTGTGTTTTTACCGTCTTTCAGCCAGTCTTCATCCACGTCCAGGGTCTGGGCGAGAAAATGGAGGATGCCGGCGCGGGGGATGGTCTTCCCGCTGACATACTGGCTCATATGGCTTTTTCCCAGTTTCAGGCCCTGCTCGGCGGCGGCCCGGATCAGGTCCACCTGTTTTTTGTCCTGTCGGGCCATTGCCGATCTTAGACGGTCCGCGAAAGTTTCGTTCATGCGCATCTCTCCTGAAAGTTCAATTTCATGGAAACTATTTTAACATAGCATAAAGAGAAGTTCAATATAAAAAATGCGGAACAGGGGGAAGTTGTGACAAAAAGTTCAATTTTACTCCGGCATATACGGCGGGCCCTTTTCATAGAATGGAAGTAGCAAACAGTGACAGATGGTTTAAGGAGGGTTCAGGTTGAAAAAGGGTGTCAGGAAAAATCAGATCGTCATCGCGGCCCTGGCGGTCATGATCATCGTTGCCGGGTATCTGAATTTCAGGACAGGAGGCATGGAGGCGGACAGCGCGGCCGCGACCTATGTGGCTCCGGAAGATGAGGTGTACGATCTGACCGACGCGAACGCGGATATTTACGTGGCGGCGGATGATGAACAGGCTGTCGCCGATGCGGGGGAGGAAAGCGAAGATCCGTCTTTGGAAGAGGGGACGCAAGATCCGGACGCGGAGGCGCAGCCCATTGAAAATGTGGGGGAGGCCGTATTGACCAGCACCGCGGCGGGGCAGAATTTCAGCGCGTCCGCCAAACTGAACCGGGAACAGATGCGGTCCAAGAATAAAGAAGCGCTGCTGGACGTGATCGACAATGAAAATGTCACGGAAGAATTAAAGCAGACCGCCATGGAAGACCTGATCGCCATGACCGACCGGTCGGAGATGGAGGCGGCGGCGGAAACATTGCTGGCCGCGAAAGGCTTCCAGAACGCGGTGGTCAGCCTGACGGAAACGTCCTGCGACGTGGTCGTCTGCCGGGAAAGCCTGACGGAGGAAGAAAAAGCGCAGATCGAAGATATCGTGCGGAGAAAAACGGATATGGGAGCGGAGAGCATTGTGATCACCACATTAAATTGATAATTTTCTTTTCAAAAGCATATAATTTTGTTATAATACCCTGTAAGAAGGTTTTAACAGATGGAGGTAGAGACCGATGGCTAAAGAACATGAAGATACAATGAGTTACGCGATACACGATGAGCATACGATCGGCGAAGTGCAGATCGCTGATGAAGTGGTGGCGATCATTGCCGGACTGGCGGCGACAGAAGTCAAAGGGGTTGCTTCCATGTACGGGAATATCACCAACGAACTGGTTGCCAAGCTTGGCATGAAAAACCTTTCCAAGGGCGTTAAGATCAGCGTGGACGGGGAAAGTGTTTCCGTCGATCTGGCCATCAACCTGGAATACGGGTATGCCATTCCGGAAGTGGCGTCCGCGGTCCAGGAACGGGTCAAGAGCGCGATCGAGAACATGACGGGACTGGAAGTATCCGATGTCAATATAAGGATAGCGGGCGTCGATCTGGAAGAAGACTGATCGGGCGTCTGTGTTTATGGAAAGTTTAAGGTGACGCGGGTTTTGCCGACTTGCGTCACCTTTAAAGTGAGATAAAATGTTGGAGGAAACTATGGGCAGAAGAGAACTACGGGAACATATATTCCGCCTGCTGTTCCGGGTGGAATTTCATCCGGACGGCGACATGGGCGAACAGGAGACGCTTTATATGGAGCATCTCCAGACAGCCGGCGAAGAAGAACGGGCATATATCACGGAACGGGTGGACAAGATCCGGGAAAAACTTTCCGACATCGACGTCATGATCGACGGCGCGGTGGAAGGCTGGAGCACGGGGCGTATGACCAAAGTGGACCTGACCATCATCCGGCTTGCCGTTTACGAGATGAAATCAGATGAGGAGCTACCCGTGGGCGTGGCGATCAACG
>CALWEE010000011.1 GCA_944376975.1 uncultured Lachnospiraceae bacterium | reverse complement strand
TGTCGTCCGGAGCCAACTGCGATCATCATCATGAAGATGGCCATGACTGCGGGGACCATGAAAACGGCGGATGCGGTCATCATGAAGGGGCGTCCTGCGGCGGCGGCTGCGCGGGCGGCTGCGGCCAGAGTCCGGCCATGACCGGGCGCAACGTGGGAAAGACCTGCCGCGTCCATTATAAAGGGACGTTCAACGACGGATCCGTGTTTGACTCCTCCTATGACCGGGGCGAGCCTCTGGAATTTGTCTGCGGCGCCGGGCAGATGATAAAAGGTTTTGACGCGGCGGTGGCGGATATGGAGACCGGGCAGGTCAAAGATGTCCATCTCATGCCGGAAGAAGCCTACGGCATGCCGGATCCCCAGGCCATTTTCACAATGGAGATCTCAAGGCTGCCCGGATCGGAAGATCTTAAAGCAGGGCAGCAGGTCTATCTGTCCGATCAGTACGGACGTCCGTTCCCTGTCAAAGTGACGGCGAAAGACGAGGAAACGATCACGTTCGACGCGAACCATGAGATGGCGGGGAAGGAACTGAATTTCCGGATCGAACTGGTGGAAGTGAAATGATATGGCACTGTACGCGCTGGGCGATCTGCATCTGAGTTTTCAGGTGGACAAACCCATGGATCCTTTCGGGAAAGTCTGGAAACATCACGAACGCAAGATCGAAAAATATGTGGGCCGGATCGTGAAGCCGGAGGATACACTGGTCCTTACAGGGGATCATTCCTGGGGAAAAAAGCTGGCGGATTGCCGGGAGGATCTGGCGTTTATCGAAGCCCTTCCCGGCCGAAAGATCCTCCTTCGGGGGAACCACGACATGTTCTGGAACGCCAAGAAGACGCGGCAGCTGAACGCGGCCTTTGACGGGAAACTGTTTTTTCTGCAGGATAATTTCGCCGCGTATGAAGATCACGCCCTTGTCGGGACAAAAGGCTTTACGTTTGAAGGCCCGTTTTACCTGGATCGTTTCGGACAGGTGGCGGGCTGGGACGAAGAACGGGAAAAACAGGCGGAAAAACTGATCCGCCGGGAGATGGACCGGCTTCGGACATCCTTCCGGCTGGCGTGGGACGCCGGTTATCGGAAGTTTGTCATGTTCCTTCATTATCCGCCGACCAATATACTGGAAAAGTCCTCCCCTTTTACGGAGATAGCGGAGGAATATAAGGTGACGGCGGTGGTCTATTCCCACTGCCACGGACAGTCCCGTTTCAATGACAGTATCCGGGGAGAATACCACGGGATCCGCTATATGCTTGTGTCGGGCGATCACCTGAACTTTCACCCGGCGCGGGTTTTGTAGGAGACGGCGCTTTCGTTGGCCAGATGCGCTGGCCAGCGGAGCAGACGCCCACAGATGGATTGTCCTATCAGAATATCTTCCATGGCAGATAACGATGTTTGCTCTTATCTATATTTTCTTTTGAATAGTCTGTTTTCTTCGTCATATTCGTAGCCTGCCGCATCCATTATTATTAATAATGTACTCAAATCTTCTACATCAAATGCTTTATAAGCTTGTGAAAGTGTCCACTCCTTTTTGGAGTGAATGGCTTTTTCTAAAGCATATTTTGATATTCTATCTTCTATTTTTCTTTTAGCCCATGAACAAGCTAGCTTAATTCCTTTTAAGCACAATGTGGTTTCTACAGGATGATTTTTATAAAACTCATTTGCTGTTTGAAACATCCATTCCAAAAAATCCAATAGAGGAGCACCGCCAATACCTCCAGCAATAGGATTTTTTAATATTATCCCCTTTTCTCTACAATTTGGGAAAGTGTTTAAATAATCCACGATCAAAACATTTAACGTCCATTGATTCCAAACAATAACGCCTTCGTGAAAATAAAAATCTAATTTCAAACAGGGCCTGTTTTTTTCGCGGTCGAAGACAATTATATCTTCATATCCTGGAAAATATTGATTGATCGCATTCTGTATTGTCGTGTGTTCATCATAAGCTATTTCCTTTGAAAATACTTTGTTGTTTTTATCATCTTCCAAGATTATAAGATTTTCCATGATATTTAAGCCCTTTCTTGTAATATTTTTTCTTGTTGCGCTTTTGCCTTTTAACGGATTCACGCTCGACCAGATACGCACCATGACAATAACATATTTACCTAGGGAACCGGGGGACGTGCTTTCACCTATTTCGAAACCTTACGGAAGGAGGTGATCATTATGAGTACATATGAGGAATTAAGCCTGATTGTAAGCGTTGGCTTGCTCATCGTCGCTATTCTTTCTTATGCCCGTAAAAAATAGCCGTCCTGTTCCTGGAAAGATAAGGACGACTATTTTAAATAGTTAGAAGATATCGCCGGGACGGGTGACCTGCACTCACCTTCCGGCTCCCTTGTTAAGTATATTATAGTCAAACGATGGGGCGATGTCAATTTCCTTGTAACAGAAAATCGATATCCGAAAATGAATGTATTTTCTAATTTACAGTTTTTTTAACATGGTTGATCATTTTTTCAACTTCATAAGATACGTTCACAGGTATCAATTTTATGCCTGGGTGTTTATTTTGAAAAACGACAAATAATTCATGAGCAAAGCCCTGGCCTATTTCATCAACGTCAGAAAAATCAAGTTCTATTTCGTGAAATTTTTCAAATCGATGATATAATCTTTTTGCTTGTGACCTGGAAACAGGGTATGTTTCAAAAATGTTTTTTATCGGTATACGCGTTTTGGAAAAGCCGCCATCTGTATCAGAAAACATATCAAACACCTCTTTCAGAACTTTTTTGCTAAAATTAGACAGCCTCATACAAATGATCGTCCCTTTTCGATCTTTCCATTGATCCAATGATCTTATTTCATTTATACCACTCAGGAAGTCGTCATATTTGTTATGTGAAAATACTTTTCCATCAGATATTATTACAAAATCATCTAATATTCTTGAAGTAAAGAATATTCCTTCGCCGGAATGAGTACTTGTATCTGTTGTTAATTTTCCCTTGAACAATTCATTAACCGCGTCATCTAATGAATGGTATTTATAATATTCCATTATTTTTCTGAATATTCCAATTCCATCATCATCAATTATAATAAGTGTATTCATGTAATTTTGAGCAATTAGCAAATACACATTGTCAGCTTCTGAATGGTCAATGGCGTTATTCATCATCTCCATAAAAGAATATTGCCATATCTGTTTAACATTATCCGGCAGCCCTTGTACATATTTTTGGATATATGTTTCATATATAATATCTTCTTCCGCAAGTTCGCTGTTCTTCCTTCGCAAAGTAAAAAAATCAACGTTTTCGACAAAATCATATATCTTTCCGTTTTTCTTGATGATTTTGTCTTTTTCCAATTCTCTTATATATCTATAAACAGTATTAAGGGAAATATTGAAGGCTTCTGCTGTCCTTTTAACAACATCAAGCTGTTCATTATCAATTTTTTCTAAAATATATTTTTTTATGTGAGATCTTTTTTCAGCTGTAAAACTCATAATGCCTCCTTGCTTTTAACTATATTTTTATATATTTTAATCATAACATTTTCGCGATTATTTGTAAAGTTAAAAAACGCCCCGGATCTTTACGGCCATCCCCTTCCGGCAAGGGGAAAAGAAAAATGGCTGAAACCCTTGATTTTACAAGGAATTTCAGCCATCTTCCTATTGTTTTACCCATCAAAAAAATGCAGTTGATGGGAGTTGAACCCACACGAGTGTTACCTCACTAGAACCTGAATCTAGCGCGTCTGCCATTCCGCCACAACTGCATTTGCGACTATGCTATAATAACAGATATCCAAAAAAATTTCAAGGTATTTTTTAAAAAATTTTCCGAGCCTTTTATCATGCGCCCGGACTCGCCATATGACGGGCCCGGGCGTCAGTCGGTCCTGTGTCAGCCGATCAGCACTTTTTCGGTTCCGGATAGGATTTTCCGAAAAGTTCCACGGTCATGGACGCGATCTTCTGGTCGTTCAGCGGACGGTCGTTGCCCCGGCTTGTCTTTTCGCGGGCGATGCGGTCCACCACGTTCATGCCTTCGACGATCTTGCCGAAAGCGGCGTACGAACCATCCAGATGGGGAGAGGCCTCGTGCATGATGAAGAACTGGGAACCGGCGGAATCCGGCATCATGGTCCGGGCCATGGAAAGAACGCCCGGCGTGTGCTTCAGCGGGTTGTCAAAGCCGTTCAGGGAAAATTCGCCCCGGATGGAGTAACCCGGGCCGCCCATGCCCGTGCCGTCCGGACAGCCGCCCTGGATCATAAAACCTTTGATGACCCGGTGGAAGATCAGGCCGTTATAAAAGCCCTTCTGGATCAGCGAGATAAAGTTATTGACTGTATTTGGCGCGATATCCGGATAAAGCTCCGCCTTCATGATATCGCCGTTTTCCATAGTGATCGTAACGATAGGATTTGCCATAAAGATCCTCCTTTGAAAATAAGTCTGCCAGGCATGCCTGAGCATATCCATTGTATAGGAAAAATACACATAAGTAAAGGGTTTCGGATTGAATAAAATGTGAAAATGTTCTATAATGAAACTACTGAAAAATGGCAGAAGGGAAACGATCTATGGCCATAATGGTGGTTTATATCGAAGATATCCGAACGCTGCGCATGAATGAATTTTTTGACTACAACGGCTGGTGCTGGGCGCTCAGCCGGAGCAGACATTCAGAAGGCGCGCTGTGCGCGGAACTGGAAGATTTTTATGAATGTACGGTACAAAGCCGGTCGATCGACGACGTGCCCGTCATCTTCGTAAAAGAGGGCGAGGCAGTGGGCTGGTATGCCCGGGCGAGGGTTTACAGGAACCTTCACAAACCGGCTTTGTTCCTGGAGGGCAATATACAGGCAAGGACCGGTGACGCGGTCCTGCTCGCCCGGCCGGTCCCGCTCGACATGGATATCCCTGAAGGAGGTGGCAAGTCTTACATCGTATGTGAAGAAGATGACAGTCGGTATGGGTATCTCATGGACTTTATGAAAGCCCACGAAAAAGAGAAAGTGCCGATTGCCTGCGCGCAGGTCAATGCAAAGCTGGGACAGGAAGAGACGAGGAGATTCAGAGCCTCGCATGCAGACCGTAAAAAATATTTGAATAAAGAAGAAAAACTGCGGGAAGATCTGGCCTTGTGCCGCTTTCTCGCGGAAACGCTGATGACAGACGCCTGTGAAGGCATCGGTTCTGTCAAACTGTTTTACGAAACGGCAAAAAAGATCGTCCGTTCGGACGGGTCGCAGGTCGACGGCTGGTATTATCTTGCCATGGCGTCAGAGCAGCTCGGGTTTATCCGGGAAGGCCTGAAAGCGATCGAACGGGCGCTTAAGCAGGAGCCGGAAGGCGACGATCTGCTGGCGATGAAGGGCAACCTCCTGACGGACGCCGGAAGATTTGAAGCCGCGCTGGAATGTTACGAAAAAGCGTGGAAAGCCGGAGGCGACGATGAATATCTGGTCATGGCCGGAAAGGCCTGCGAATTCATCGGCGATGTGGATGCCGCGTACAAATATTACGAGAGAGTCCCGGATAAAGAACTGCTTGACGCGTACGGCGTGTCACTGAAAGCGATGGAAAGACGGTGGCCGTTTGTTTCCGTCCGGGGTTTACGCACGAAAAGCAAAAAAAGGTTTGGAGGTAGCAAAGAATGAAAACATATATGATGGCCCTCGATCAGGGAACGACAAGTTCAAGATGTATCTTATTTGATGAAAAAGGAACGATCGTCAGCTCGGAACAGCAGGAGTTCCAGCAGATCTTCCCCCAGCCGGGCTGGGTAGAGCATGACCCGATGGAGATCTGGACGACCCAGCTCAGCGTCGCCATGATCGCCATGAGCAAAGCGGGCATCACGTCCGACCAGATCGCCGGCATCGGCATCACCAATCAGAGAGAAACGACGATCGTATGGGACAAATACACCGGCCTTCCGGTATACAACGCCATCGTATGGCAGTGCCGGAGGACGGCGGAATATATCGACAGCCTGAAAGCCCAGGGTTATGAAGATATCATCCGGAAAAAGACCGGCCTGATCGCCGACGCCTATTTCTCGGGAAGCAAGATCAAGTGGATCCTGGACAACGTGGAAGGGGCAAGGGAAGCGGCCGAAAGAGGCGACCTTTTATTCGGGACGATCGACACCTGGCTGATCTGGAAGCTGACCCAGGGCGAGACTTTTGTCACCGATTATACCAACGCGTCCCGGACGATGCTGTTCAACATCCATGACCTGTGCTGGGACGATGAGATACTGGAACTTCTGGATATACCGAAATGTATGCTCCCGGAGGTAAAACCTTCCAGCTGCGTATACGGTTATACCCATGAAGGCGTGCTCAGCGGCCATATCCCGATCAGCGGCATCGCCGGCGACCAGCAGGCGGCCCTGTTCGGACAGTGCTGCTTTGACGCGGGAGAGGCGAAGAATACATATGGGACAGGGTGTTTCCTCCTTATGAATACGGGACATGAAGCGGTCATGTCCAAGAACGGCCTTCTGACCACCATAGCGGCCAGCGCGGGAGGCGATGTGCGCTATGCCCTGGAAGGCAGCGTATTTATCGCCGGCGCGGCGATCCAGTGGCTTCGGGACGAGATGAAGATGGTCCATTCCGCCGCGGAATCCGAAGAATATGCCCTTTCCGTAAACGATTCCGACGGCGTGTATGTGGTCCCGGCCTTCACGGGCCTGGGCGCGCCCCACTGGGATCAGTACGCGAGAGGTACGGTCGTCGGCCTGACGCGGGGAACGACAAAGGCCCACTTTATCCGGGCGACGCTGGAATCTCTGGCCTACCAGACCTATGACGTGTTAAAAGCCATGGAAAAAGATTCCGGTATCCGCCTGTCGACCCTGAAAGTAGACGGCGGCGCCAGCGCCAACAATTTCCTGATGCAGTTCCAGTCGGATATCCTCCATACCGTCGTTGAACGGCCGAAGTGCATTGAGACGACCGCTCTGGGAGCCGCTTATCTGGCCGGCCTGGCGGTGGGCTACTGGGAGGACCTGGATGACATCCGGCGCAACTGGGAGCTTGGGCGCACATTTGAGCCGAAGATGGACGAAGAAAAACGGAAAGCCAATATTGACGGCTGGGAAGAAGCGACCCGCCGTTCCTACGGCTGGGCGAAGTGATACAAAGGAGGACTGCCGATGTCATCGAAAGAAAGCGTCTTGAAATTAAGGGAGATGCTCCGCGCGTCCGATAATATCGTCTTTTTTGGGGGCGCGGGCGTGTCCACGGAAAGCGGCATACCGGATTTTCGGAGCGAGAAAGGGATCTATCAGACGGTGAACCAGTACGGCTGCCCTCCTGAACAGATCCTGTCCCACACGTTTTTTATGGAACATACCGATATTTTTTACGATTTTTACCGGTCCACCATGCTCTATCCGGACGCGGAGCCCAACGAGGCCCATAAGGCGCTGGCCCGTCTGGAGGCGGAAGGGCGTCTTAAGGCGGTGGTGACCCAGAACATTGACGGGCTCCATCAGCAGGCAGGCAGCCGGCGCGTATACGAACTCCACGGGTCGGTCCACCGGAACCGGTGCATGAAATGCGGGAAAGCCTTCAGCCTGGAACATATCCTGAAGACAAAAGGCGTGCCGAAATGCGACGCCTGCGGCGGGACGATCAAGCCGGACGTGGTCCTGTATGAGGAAAGCCTGGATGAGCGGACGATCATTGGAAGCGTATCGGCCATCCAGAAAGCCGATATGCTGATCATCGGCGGCACATCCCTGAACGTGTATCCGGCGGCAGGGTTCATCCAATATTACCGGGGCAGCAAACTGGTGCTGATCAATAAGAGCGCGACGCCTTATGACAGCCGGGCCGATCTGCTGATCCATGACAGTATAGGCGACGTTTTGGGAGGTGCGGTGAATGGTTAAAAAACAGAATTTTTATTTTCGTTCTTCAGATAAAGAAACCCGGATCCACGGTATATGCTGGATCCCTCAGGACAAACCGGTAAGGGGCGTGCTCCAGATCGCCCATGGCATGGTGGAATATATCGACCGTTATGACGATTTTGCCAGATTCCTCTGCCAGAAAGGGTTTGTGGTCACAGGCAATGACCATCTGGGACATGGCGATTCCGTCAAGACGACCGACGACTGGGGCTATTTCGGCGACACGAAAGGGTTTGAGCATGTGCTCGCGGATATGCACAAGATCCGCCGTCAGTTCCGGAAAAAATATCCCGACGTGCCCTATTTTATACTGGGCCACAGCATGGGTTCTTTTATGACCCGCGCTTACCTGATGCAGCACGGCAAAGGCATCAACGGCGTCATCATCATGGGGACCGGCCATCAGTCGGCCATGACGGCGCGGGCGGGAAAACTCCTTACCCGTTTCATCGCCCTGTTCAAAGGGTGGCATTTCCGCAGCAAACTGGTCAACAAGATGGCCTTTGGCTCTTACAATAAAAAATTCCAGCCGGCGCGGACCGATTTCGACTGGCTGACCCGGGATCCGGCCATCGTGGACGCGTATATGGCGGAGCCCCGCTGCCAGTTCATATTTACCCTGAACGGCTACCATGAACTGTTCCGGTCGCTGATCTATATCGAGAAGCAGGAAAATATCGAAAAGCTTCCCAAAAACCTGCCGGTCCTGTTCGTATCCGGCGATAAAGACCCGGTGGGCAATTTCGGCAAAGGCGTGGATATTGTCTGCGAGACATGGGAAGAAGCCGGCCTGAGCGACGTGA
Organism: uncultured Lachnospiraceae bacterium; assembly: GCA_944376975.1. Classification (GTDB taxonomy): domain Bacteria; phylum Bacillota; class Clostridia; order Lachnospirales; family Lachnospiraceae; genus Frisingicoccus. Next base: position 9,120 of record CALWEE010000011.1, on the reverse strand, counting down.
CGTTAAAGCTTTTTGAAGATGGGCGGCACGAGATCCTCAACGAGATCAACCGGGGAGAGGTTTACGATTATCTGTACCAGTGGCTGTCCGATGTGGCGGGATTCAAGCCGTGACGACAAGGCCGCGCCGGAAAGGTTTCACGGAAAATTCCGGGCAGACATTGAAAAGAAGACGCATATAGTGTAAAATGGACTGGATATCGCACATCAAAAAATCGGACAGAAACATACAGGAGGCGTAGAAATGGGCTTGTTTGGAAGAAAAAAAGACTTCTGGGATGAAGTGGACAGCGACGCCAGGATACCCGATATCCCCGATTCCGAGCTGACGCGAGAAGACGAAGAACGTATACAGCAGCAGCTCGCGGCGATCGACGAGAGCGGGTGGCATCCGACGAAGAGCCGCGCGGTCAAGCTTCTGGCCCGGGTGGTCCTTATGGTGGCGGCCATGGCCATTCTTTTTTCAGGATATATCATTTACAAATATGTCAGAAGCGGCGGAACATGGACGAGCGCTCCCGATTATTACCAGAGCGGTGAGTTCATGACCGAATACAACCGGAGCGTGGGGCAGCTTCTGGAACTGGTCGAGGCGATCGACAGTCAGTCCGGAACGTCCCGCCTGGACAGCGAAGTGGATCAGGAACTGATCGACAGCTATCTGCCCACAGACGGCAACTTCGCGTTTGTCGTATATGACGGCATGGACAACGAAGTGGTCAAAAGCGGCGAAGACGCGGTGTCCCGCATTGAAAGCAGCGGGTATTTCCTGAGGCTGTCTTCCGTGGACGGCGGGTTTTCCGTGGACAGCAGCCTGCCCCAGAGCCAGATGGATACAGGCGCCTGGGAAGACGGGCTGACCAACTGCTCGGAAACGTACACCATCTACACATCGGTGGACAACCAGCTGAAAGCGGCAGACGACGGGTTTTATAAAAGTTACGAAAGTTTCCAGTCGCTGACCAGGAACTTCAGCCTGGCGCGGATCACGGGACTGGCGGGACTGATCCTGTTCATCCTCTGCCTTGTGTTCTGCGTGGTAGCCGCCGGCTCGGTAAAGGGCTATGACGGCGTGAAGCTGTGCTGGGTCGACAAGATATTTACGGAACTGGCCATCATCATCGCGGCCGCGCTGGCCGTGGGCTGTTATTTCCTTTATACATATTTCGCGGCGGAAGGGCGCATGAACGACATCCTGTTGGTGGCCTGCGTCGCCCTCGCCTATATATTCGTGATCGAATGTTACTTCAGCCTGGTGCGCCGCATCAAAGCTGGCACCTTTGTAACGGGCATGCTGGTCTATAAACTGATCAACGTACTGGGCAAAGCCATAGGCAGACTGCCGAAACCGGCCCGGGTGGCCGTGACGCTGCTGCTGCTCCTTCTGATCAACGGCGGCATGATCGTTGCCCTGTTCACATGCAGCCAGTACGCGGTGCTTGGCATACCGGTCGTATACGTCCTGATCCCCATCGTTTTCGTTATTGAAAACGTATGCTTTATCAGCTGGATCCTCCACAATAATCCGGACATGGAAGAAGAACCGGAGGAGGAGACAGAAGGACAGGCAGAGGCGGAAGAAGCCGGTAAAGCGGAAATTCTTGGCGAGACGGCGCCGCTTGATCTGGATTTCGCGGATCCGGCCGATATCTCACCGGAGACAGCGCAGGAAGATCCGTGGGCGACAGTCCGTCTGGACGACGCGGTGGCGGACGCTGTGAAGAGCGCTGAGGCGACGGCGGCAGGCCTGACGGCTGAGGCAGCCGCGGCAGCCGCGGGCGAAGAGACGGTGATGCTCCCGAAAGACGAGATCGAGACCATGCTGGCGCAGGGAGCGGCCCTGGCGGAAAGCGGAGGGGCCTACGATTTCACACAGCTGAACAAAGATATCCGTAAGCTCCACCGGGCGTCGTTAAAAGCGCACGGCGTGGCGGTGACCATACGGGCGCCTGAGAAACCGATCCTTCTGGACGTGCCGAGGGGTGATGTCTGGAAGATCATATCGCTGATCTATGACAACCTGGAGCAGTATACGAAAGACAACACGCGTATATACGCGGAAATGTACACCCAGGCGGGCAAGCTGATCTATATCGTTAAAAACGAAGTGAAAGCGACCGCGCTGGACGCGGCGAAAGCCATTGCCGATACCGGCATACCGAAAGACGGAAAAGGGCTGGGAGCGGCCCGGAAGATCGTGGAAGCCCATGGCGGCAAGTTCGTGATCAGTCTGGATGGGAATATATTTAAGACGGGCGTTCTGCTCAGCCTTGCGGGAAAACAGTAAAAAAGTGTCGGTCCGACGATCCGGACCGGCATTTTTTACGGAACAGACCGGAAAATAACGACAGACACGGAGGTACGAAATGAAAGACAAAAACAGCGCGCGGGCAGATCTGGCCCTTCTTCTCGTCGCCGTCATATGGGGCGGCGGCTTTATTGCCGGGAAAATGGCGTTGGAGAGTTTTGCCGTTATGGAGGCGCTTGCCTGGCGGTTCCTGGGAGCCGCGGCGTTGACAGCCGTCTTTTTCCATAAACGGCTGATCCGGAGATGGACATACCGTAAAGATTTTGCTTACGGGGCCGTTCTTGGCGCGCTGGCCATAGCGGGGCAGGCGGTGCAGATGGTCGGCCTGAACTATACGACTCCGGGAAAACAGGCGTTCCTCATCATGTTTTACGTGGTGCTCGTGCCGTTCATCTCCTGGATCGTCCTGCGGAAACGGCCCGGCATGAACGCTTTCGTGGCCGGCGTCCTGGCGTTGGTCGGCATCGCCCTCGTCAGCCTGAACGAAGATCTGACGCTGGGCTTTGGCGATATGCTTTCCATAGGGTTCGCCTTCATATTCGGCATGGTCATCGTGCTCACCGGCATCTTTTCCCAGAAGGTGGCCGATGTTTTCTCCATGACCTTTGCCCAGATGTTTACCGCCGGTTTTCTCGCCATTCTGGCGGCGCTCATCCAGGGCGGCGGCTCCAGCCATCAGCCGGCGGCGGTGGCCGGCGTCTTTTATCTGGCGGTGATCAATTCTTTCGCGGCCCTGCTGATCCAGAACGCGGCGCAGAAATATACGTCCGATACCCACGCGGCCATATTGCTGTCGCTGGAAGCCGTATTCGGCGTCATCTTCTCGGTGATCGTCTATCGGGAGGTGATCACGCCCCGCATGATGGCCGGGTTCGCCGTCATCTTCGCCGCGGTGCTGATCGCCCGCATGGACGGCCTTTTCGCGAAACGGCTGAAACGTTCGGAAACGTGAAAACGGCGAAAATATAAAGGACAGGATAAAAAACGGCCGGACGCGTGAAAACGCGTTCGGCCGAACGTATGCCTGGAAGGTCAGTCTTTATGATTGTGGACCGCGTCCAGAAGTTTGTTTTTAAGATCCCACAAAGGTTTGGAAAGATCCACATATACGACCTGGGGATTGACAAAACGGCGGGACTCGTCCCATAACGTGGCCAGTTCCCGGGCGCAGTAATCGCGGATATCCATGACAGCCGGCGAAGTGTAGACACATTCGCCGTTTTTGAATACCGGTACGAGGAGTTCCCGAACGGTATACGTATCCGGTTTCAGGAAGGTCTTCTTCCATGTGGATATGGGATCGAAGATCATCAGCGGCTTGGACGGATCGTAGGTTTCGTCGGCCAGGGCGATCAGGTCGGCCCGGATCTTGCCGGTCGTTTTGTCATAGAGACGGAAGACCGTCTTGTCTCCCGGGTTCGTCACCTTCCCGATGTTTTCGGACACCTTGATCTTGGGCTCGAACGTGCCGTCGCTCTTTTCGACCGCGGCCAGTTTGTAGACGCCGCCGAAAGCCGGACAGTTTTTGGACGTGATCAGGTTGGTGCCCACGCCCCAGGACGTGATCTGGGCGCCCTGGCTTCGGAGACTTTCAATCAGATACTCGTCCAGATCGCTGGAAGCCGATATGACGGCGTCGGTATAACCGGCGTCATCCAGCATCTTGCGGGCCTTTTTGGACAGGTAAGCCAGGTCGCCGCTGTCAAGGCGGATGCCGTACATCTTCGGATGGATCCCCTTGGCTTTCAGTTCGTCAAAGACCTGGATGGCGTGGGGGATACCCGATTTCAACGTGTCGTACGTATCGACAAGGAGAAGGCAGGCGTCCGGATACAGTTCGGCGTAATTGCGGAAAGCGTCGATCTCGTTGTGGAAGCTCATGATCCAGCTGTGGGCATGGGTGCCTTTTACCGGGATATCAAAAAGCTGGCCGGCCAGCACGTTGGATGTGCCTACGCAGCCGCCGATGACAGCCGCCCTGGCGCCGTAGGTGCCGGCATCCGGACCCTGGGCCCGGCGAAGGCCGAATTCCATGACGCCGCCCCCCGCCGCGTAGACGACGCGGGCCGCCTTTGTGCAGATCAGGCTCTGGTGATTGATGATATTGAGGATAGCCGTCTCGACCAGTTGGGCTTCAATGATCGGAGCTACCACCTTCAGCAAAGGTTCCTGGGGGAAGACGACGGTGCCTTCCGGGATCGCGTATATATCGCCTGTAAAATGGAAATCCTTCAGGTAATCCAGGAAATCTTCGTGGAAAAACCCGGTGGACCGCAGATAGTCGATGTCTTCGGAAGAAAAATGAAGATCTTTTACATATTCAATGACCTGTTCCAGGCCGGCTGTCACGGAAAACGCGGCGCCGTCCGGATTGGTGCGGAAAAAAACGTCAAAGATCACACGTTCACGATTTTGATTTTTGAAATAGCCCTGCATCATGGTCAGTTCATACAGGTCGGTCAATAGTGTTAAATGCGAAGCGTTCATGGTATGTTGTGCCCCTTCTCTCTTTTAAGGTTATTCACAGCCCCGGCGGATGATATCCCATACCGGCAGTGTCTTGACTGCTGTCCAGTCACATGGCCTTATTATACTCCGGACCGATAAAAAAAGCAATTCATAAAAAAACTATTGACATGGAAGAAAACGACTGTTATATTACAAGTATAACAGATGACGAAGGAGGGAAAGTCATGGATATCAATAAATATACGCAGAAATCACTGGAAGCTGTGCAGAAGTGCCAGTCCCTGGCCGGTGAATACGGAAATCAGGAGCTGGATCAGGAGCATCTGCTGTACGCCCTGCTGACCATGGACGACAGCCTGGCCGCAAAGCTTCTGGATAAGATGGATATAAATACTTCAGGCGTGATCTACCAGACGGAAAAACTTTTGAGCGCCCGGCCGAAGGTCCAGGGCGGCCAGCTGTATATGAGCCGCGCGCTGAACCAGACTTTTGCCCAGGCGGAGAAAGAAGCTTCCCAGATGGGCGATGAATATGTATCGGTGGAGCATCTGTTCCTTGCCCTGATCGGTACGGCCAACAAGGAAGTAAAGACCTTGTTTAAAAATTTCCAGATCACCCGGGACGGGTTTTTGAAGGCGCTCCAGGAAGTCCGGGGCAACCAGAGAGTGACGACGGACAACCCGGAAGCCACCTATGACAGCCTGAGCAAATATGGCGAAAACCTGGTGGAGAAAGCGAAGAACCAGAAACTGGATCCGGTCATCGGCCGCGATCCGGAGATACGGAACATTATCCGTATCCTTTCCAGAAAGACAAAGAACAATCCCTGCCTGATCGGTGAACCCGGCGTGGGCAAAACGGCGGTCATCGAGGGGCTGGCCCAGCGTATCGTCCGGGGCGATGTGCCGGAGACATTGAAAGACAAGCAGATCTTTTCATTGGACATGGGCGCGCTGGTGGCCGGAGCCAAGTACCGGGGCGAGTTTGAGGAACGGTTGAAAGCCGTTCTGGAAGAAGTGAAAAAGAGTGAAGGGAATATCATCCTTTTCGTGGATGAGCTGCATCTGATCGTCGGCGCGGGCAAGACCGACGGCGCCATGGACGCCGGCAACATGCTCAAGCCTATGCTGGCCCGGGGCGAGCTCCACTGCATCGGCGCCACGACCCTTGACGAATACCGTCAGTACATCGAGAAAGACAAGGCGCTGGAACGGCGTTTCCAGCCGGTCATGGTGGATGAGCCGACGGTGGAAGACACCATTTCCATACTCCGGGGCATCAAGGAACGGTATGAAGTGTTCCACGGCGTCAAGATCACCGACGGCGCGCTGGTGGCAGCGGCGGTTTTGTCCAACCGTTATATCAGCGACCGGTTCCTTCCGGACAAAGCCATCGACCTGGTGGACGAAGCCTGCGCTTCCATAAAGACGGAACTGGATTCCATGCCGGCGGAGCTGGATGAAGTATCCCGGAAGATCATGCAGTTAGAGATCGAGGAAGCCGCCCTGAAAAAAGAAGACGATCATCTGAGCCGGGAACGGCTGGACGCCATCCAGAAAGAGATCGGCCAGCTCCGGGAAGATTTCCAGATCCAGAAAGCCAAATGGCAGGAAGACAAGAAGGCGGTCGACGATGTGCGGGAACTGCGGGAACAGATCGAAGCGGTCAATAAAGACATCGAGAAGGCCCAGAGAGAATACAACCTGAACAAAGCGGCGGAACTTCAGTACGGGAAGCTCCCGGAACTGAAGAAACGGCTGGAGGAACAGGAACAGCGCATCCATGGCCGGGAAGACTCCCTTGTGCGGGAACAGGTTACGGAAGACGAGATCAGCCGCATCGTATCCCGGTGGACCGGCATCCCTGTTTCCAAACTGAATGAAAGCGAACGTCAGAAGACCCTTAACCTGGATAAAGAACTGCATAAACGGGTCATCGGGCAGGATGAAGGCGTGGAGAAAGTGACGGAAGCCATCATCCGGTCCAGGGCCGGCATCAAAGACGAGACCAAACCCATCGGGTCGTTCATGTTCCTCGGACCCACCGGCGTGGGCAAGACCGAGCTTGCCAAGGCGCTGGCCGAGCAGCTGTTTGACGATGAGTCCAACATGGTGCGTATCGATATGAGCGAGTATATGGAGAAGTTCTCCGTATCCCGGCTGATCGGAGCGCCTCCGGGATATGTGGGTTATGAGGAAGGCGGCCAGCTGACGGAAGCCGTCCGGAGAAAGCCCTATTCGGTCGTCCTTTTCGATGAGATCGAGAAGGCGCATCCGGATGTGTTCAACGTCCTGCTCCAGGTGCTGGACGACGGCCGCATAACCGATTCCCAGGGAAGGACGGTGGACTTTAAGAATACGATCCTGATCATGACTTCCAACATCGGGTCCGAATATCTGCTCAACGGCATTACGCCGGAAGGGGAGATCACAGAGGACGCGCGGAACATGGTCATGGCCGACCTGAAAGCTCATTTCCGTCCGGAGTTCCTGAACCGGCTGGATGAGATCATCCTCTTTAAGCCGCTGACAAAAGAGAACATCGGTCATATCATAGACCTTCTGCTGGATGAGCTGAACCGCCGTGTCGCGGACCGGGAGATCCGGATCGCACTCACCGATGAAGCGAAAAACTATATCGCGGACCAGGGTTACGACCCGGTATACGGCGCCCGTCCGCTGAAACGTTATCTGCAAAAACATGTGGAAACTCTGGCCGGGCGGATGATCCTCGGCGATCAGGTCCTTCCGGGCGATACGATCCGCGTGGATGTGGAAGACGGCAAGTTGGTGGGCCGGACGGAACGGTAAGGCATATAAAAAGCTCTGGAGACATCGTAAAAGATGCTTCCAGAGCTTGTTTTATGGGCGCCGCGTTTCGCGGCCGCCGGATATTTAGCGTTTGCCCGCGAAGTACGGCTCGATAACGCTTTCAAATTCTTTCTGTCTCGGCCACCACCAGTCTTTGGCGGTCGTCTTTTCCAATTCTTTTCCGTCCATGGAGTACACGGTGAGCGGCTGCTCGGGATCTTTGACCCACTGGGCGTAATCGGCGTATTTGACCCGGACCACGTCGGCCACATGGCGGGGCATGAATTCCGGATGATGGACTTTCTTGATGTAAACCTGGCAAAAGGCGTTGTCGTGATAATCGCCCTTGTCCATAATCTGGCGGACATTGCCGATATGGTTTAAGTTCTCCGGCACCAGTTCCAGACCGAGCTGGCTTGCTCCGGCAGCGACGACAGCCTGTGAGAAGGTGCCCTCCGGATCGATGTGCCCGCTGGCCGGCAGGTCGTAAAGACCTGGAAATTCGGGAAGATCAAGCGCCCTCTTGATAAAATAGAGCCATCTTTCCCCGTCGATCGTTTCGTAGATCCACAAGTGAACGACCTGGTGCAGCAGACCATTCTGATGCACGACGGACCGTCGTTCCGTGCTGATCAGATTAAACATCTCATCATAAACTTTGATCAGTTCATTTTCCTGCATAAATGATTCCCCTCTGAATATAATATTCTGCTTACGCTCATTCTACACCTTTAGTGTAAAAAATTCTACATTTATCGCTGAAAAATTGAACATAATAATGAAAGTTCATCGGTGGAGCCGCCCGTCCTCTTTTGGAAGTTTCCGGAACTCCTCCACGATGCCCGACAATGCCCGGATCTGGGAATCGGTCAGCCCGTTCACTTCAAAAGTCCGCTTGTTGTCGAGTCCCAGGAGATAATCCGTGGAGCAGCAGAATATGTCGGAAAGTTTGATCAGTACATCCAGGGACGGATAACGTTCAGCCTTTTCATAGGAACAGATCAGGCTTGTGGATACGCCGGCCCGCCGGGCGAGCTGCGTCTGATTCCAGTAATATTTAAGCCGCAGATTTTTAAGACGTGTGCTGAAATTATCCATCATATCCCTCGCTTTCCACTAACAGTGTACCCAAAATACACGTACTATAGGTGGAAAAATCATATACAGATAGTGTAAAATAGAAAAGGTATACAGAAACGGAGGCGAAAAAACAGTGCAGAATGATGAAAAAAATCTCGAAAAGAAAGAATTTAAGTTATCCAAGTCTTATGAAAGGAGAAAAAGAGAGCTGCTGGAGAAAAAATTTGGAAAAGCTCCAAAGGCTGACCAAGACGACGGCGCGTCCGGTGAAGAAGACGGGAAAAAGCATGAAGCGCGGCGTCCGGGCATATAGTATAGCAATATCCGGTAAAGTGGGAAATATATGAAGAAGCTGGCGGTTACAGGTGTTTTGGCGGTACTGCTCGTACTGTCGGTCCTGTTTTACAGGAATACGTATGTAAAAGTGGCTCAGGCGATCAGCAGCCAGGCAAAG
>CALWEE010000010.1 GCA_944376975.1 uncultured Lachnospiraceae bacterium | reverse complement strand
AGGTAGCTCAGTTGGCTAGAGCATGCGGTTCATACCCGCAGTGTCGGGGGTTCAAATCCCTTCCTCGCTATGCGTCCTGAAAGCCTGAAAACGGTTTTCAGGATTTTTTTTGCCCTGAAAGCCGGACGGCGGTCGGGACCGGATCTTTTGAGGGTCAAGTTGTGAAAAAAGTATGAAAAAACTTCCACCTTAAAATATTTTTTAAACATGTTAGACTAAGCTTAATGAAACTCGTGTAAGTAATATGAGAAAGAAGGAGAAGTTTATGAACCGCAACAAAACCAGCAAAATCCCCAAAAAGGTCTGGTTGCTTCTTTCGTTCGCTGCGGCGATGGTCGTATGGTATCTGCTTTCCATCAACCCGCAGACAGCGCGAAGCTTTCCAAACCTGGTCGTAACCCTGGAATCGCTGAAGACCATGATCGACAGAGGCGTATTTTTCAAAGACTTGTCGAGCAGTTTGATCTCCGTAAGCGCGGGATTCGCCATTGGATTCGTTCTTTCCCTGCCGGTTGCCATCCTGATGGCATGGTACGCGCCGGTGCGGAACATCATCGAACCGTGGATCCAGTTCATCCGTAACATCCCGCCGCTGGCATACGTGCCGCTGATCGTTATCTCCGCCGGTGTCGGCAGAAGACCTCAGATCATCGTTATCACGATCGCCACATTCCTTATCATGACGATCACGATTTATCAGGGCGTTATCAATATTGATGAAACACTGATCAAAGCGGCCCGCGTTCTGGGCGCGACCGATAAGGATATCTTCCTTAAAGTCATCGCTCCGGCAACCCTGCCGTTCATCATGACAGCGATCCGTCTGGGTACATCCACAGCCCTGACAACATTGATCGCCGCCGAATCCACAGGCGCTGTCGCCGGTCTCGGAATGCGTATCCGATCGCTGAACAACAGTTTTGAATCGGCGCCAATGCTCATGTACATAATCATTATCGGTATCATAGGTATGATCGTTGAGAAGATCGTTAAGTTCTTAGAAAGGAAGTTCACAGGATGGCAGGAGAAGCGAGAGATATAAAATTACGGATCGACAATGTCCGTAAAGTATACAATACCCGTAACGGGGAGATGATCGCCCTGAACGGCGTGAGTCTTGATATTAAAGAAAACGAGTTTATCTGCGTGGTAGGTCCGTCCGGATGCGGTAAATCTACCCTGCTCAATATCATTGCCGGACTCTCTGAGCCCACATCCGGAAAGGTTTACTGCGACGGAAAAGAAGTTGTGGGAACCGGTACGGAAAGAGGCGTCGTATTCCAGCAGTACGCCCTGTTCCCGTGGATGACAGTAAAGAAGAACGTTATGTTCGGCCTGAACCTGAAAGGCATCAAAGGTCAGGAAGCTGAAGACATTGCCATGAAGTATATCAAGATGGTTCAGCTGGAGGACTTCGTCAACCATTATCCAAAGGAGCTGTCCGGTGGTATGAAACAGCGTGTGGCTATAGCGAGGGCCTACGCGGTCAATCCTTCTGTACTATTGATGGACGAGCCCTTTGGAGCGCTGGACGCTCAGACGAGGACCCAGCTTCAGACAGAGCTTCTGAACACATGGGAGAAAGAAAGAAAAACGTGCTTCTTCATCACCCATGACGTGGAAGAAGCGATCATCCTGGCGCAGAAGGTTATCATCATGAGCGCCAGACCGGGACGTATCAAAGATATCGTGGAGATCAATATCCCGTATCCGCGTACCCAGGAAACAAAGATGACACCCGAATTCCTCGACCTGAAGAACCATATCTGGGGACAGGTATATCAGGAATATCTGGAAGTCAGAAAATAATGGCTGATCGGGGTGATACCCGGAAGTACATAAAAACCATATGAATGATCTAAGGGAGGAAAAAAAGATGAAATTCAGAAAATTAGTGAGCGGGATCCTTGCCGCCACAATGACAGCAGCATTGCTGGTAGGTTGCTCAGGTTCCGGCGAGACGACAGCCGATACAACAGCCGATACAGCAGCGGCCGGCGAAACAGCCGCTTCCGCGGAACCGGTGACGATCAATGTGGCTTACATGCCCAACTACGGTTCCCTGTGGGCGATCGAGAACGCCATCGCTCAGGGCTATATGGAAGAGGAAGGCATCACCGTTAACCTGACCGAGTTCCAGGATGGACCGACGATCATCGCGGCTATGGAATCCGGAAGCATTGATGTCGGCTACATTGGCCAGGGCGCGCATAAGCTTTGTATCGAAGGCCAGGCAACGATCTTCGCGCTGTCCCACATTTCCAACGGTGACGCGGTCATCGGCGGCGAAGGCATCACATCCATCGAAGATCTGGCTGGCAAACAGGTTGCTTATTCTTCCGGAAGTTCCAGTGAAGATATCCTTGTAAAGACACTGGATTCCGCAGGCATGACAATGGATGATATCACACCGGTTGATATGGACGCGTCCGCGATCGTTACCGCTATGCTTTCCGGCGGCGTTGACGCTTGCGCTACATGGTCTCCCAACAGCCTGACAATCCTGGATCAGGATCCCAACGCTACGAAACTTTCCGACAACCTGACATTCCAGGATGATACCATCTCTCTTGCGAGCTGGATCGTTATGCCGGAATACGCTGAAGCAAACAGAGACGTGCTTGTAAGATTCACACGCGCCCTGTTCAAAGCGATGGACTACGCGGCAGATGAGCATCAGGAAGAAACAGCTGAGCTGGTTGCCGCACGTACAGCCACAGACGCTGAGGCTGCTTACAACCAGAGAGGCGACGCTGAATGGCTGACAGGTAAAGAAGTATCCGAAGGCGCTGCTGACGGTACAGTAGAAGGTTACTATGAACTTCAGAAACAGAATCTGATCGACGCGGGCAGCGTTACTCTGGAGGAAGGCGAAGAAGCGCCGGCAGTATCCGACTATGTTATGTTAGACCTTATGGTTGAAGCCGGAGAATATTGATCAAACATATCATATGGGCAGGGCTGCTATCTTGCAGCCCTGTTTTCACAATAAGGATTCGTGAACGGAGGAAACGAAAATGAAACATGATTATTACTATTATAATAAAGAGGAGATGCTTGGCGCGCCGAAGATCCCTCTGATCGTCATGAAAGATAACGCGGAAGTTTTTGAGGATATGGCAAGAGAAATGGCCGATACGATCAAAGAAAAGAACGCGGCCGGCGAGACCACCGTATTCATCTGCCCGGTAGGACCGGTAGGTCAGTATCCTTATTTTGTGGATATGGTCAACAAGGAAAACATCAGCCTGAAAAACGTATGGTTCATCAATATGGACGAATATCTGACCGACGACAAAAAATGGATCTCCAAAGACGAGGCGTTAAGCTTCCGCGGATTCATGGAAAGAACGGTATATTCCAAGATCCGTTCCGATCTGGTCATGCCGCCGGAACAGAGGATCTTCCCCGATCCGGAAAATCTGGGACATATCGCGGAAACCATTGAAAAGCTGGGCGGCGTGGATATCTGCTTCGGCGGTATCGGCATCAACGGCCATGTGGCGTTCAATGAGGCGGACGATTCCCTGACGAACGAAGAATTCCTGGCGCAGCATACCCGCGTGCTGGAAATTTCAAAAGAAACACGGGCGGTCAACTCCATCGGCGACCTGAACGGCGCCCTGGACGACATGCCGAAATACTGCATCACCATCGGTATCTATGAAATCGCTCACGCGAGAAAGATCCGTCTGGGCGTTTTCAGAGACTGGCACAGAAGCGTGGTAAGACATGCGGCTTATGGCGAACCGTCATCCCATTTCCCGGTAACCCTTCTTCAGGGACATCCGGATATCAGCATCCGCATGACGGAATTTGTGGCCAATCTTCCGGAATAAGGGGGCGAAAGATATGAGCGTATCGTATATCAAAGGCGGAAACGTATTTATGGACGGCGGGTTTTATGAACGGACCATTGCCATGGAGGACGGACGGATCTTTGTCCTGCCGAAGGATTTTGCGCCGGAAGCGGGAGCGGAAGTTTATGACGCGGCCGGACGCCATGTGGTCCCCGGATTCATCGATGTCCATACCCATGGAGCGGTAGGCGTGGACGTGAACGCGGCTTCCGCGGAAGATCTGGAGAAGATCTGCCGGTTCGTGGCCGGAAACGGGACCACGTCCTGGTTATGTTCCATACTGACCGATACGGAGGAGCAGACATTCAAATGTATCGACGCGTTCAACGCGCACGCGGAAATGGACCAGAAAGGCGCGCATCTGCTGGGCATCCATCTGGAAGGGCCTTTCCTGGCTTCCGAGTTTAAGGGCGCCATGCCCGAATACCTGCTCCAGAAAGCGAACATGCCGCTTCTGGCCAAATATCAGGAGCGGGCGAAGGGCAATATCCGTTACATCACCATCTCTCCGGAAGTGGACGGCATCGTGGACGCCATACCGGATATCCGGAAGATGGGCATTAAAGTGGCCATTGGTCATTCCGGAGCGGATTATGAGACGAGCATGAAAGCCATCGAAAACGGAGCGGTCTGCTGTACCCATACGTTCAACGCGATGAAACTGCTCCATCAGCATTTCCCGGCGATCATGGGCGCGGCGCTGGAGTCGGACATTTACTGCGAAGCCATCTGTGACGGCAGACATCTCCATCCGGGTACGGTCCGGCTTCTGCTGAAGACGAAAGGTCTGGATAAAGTGGTCGCCATCACCGATTCGATCATGGCTGCGGGCCTTCCGGACGGACAGTACAAACTGGGCGTCAACGACGTGGTCGTCGTAGACGGAGACGCCAAGCTGGCCGATACCGGCGTCCGGGCGGGCAGCACGCTGACTCAGAACGTGGCGCTTTTGAACCTGATGGCGTTCACGGGAAAAAGCCTGGAGCAGATCCTGCCTCTCCTGACGGAAAACCCGGCGAAGATGCTCGGCATATATGATAAAAAAGGATCCATCGCTGACGGAAAGGACGCGGATATCGTTATCCTTGATACGGACAACACGATCAAAGACGTTTTCGTTTCCGGAAAGCGGATCGACAGATAAAGCGCGCGGGATCGGCAGTATGCAAAATACGGAACAGATGTTAAAATAGGACTGATGACAAAGGGGGAAAAGATGTATGCTTATCATATTGACATGTTGTTTGGTCCTGGCGTCTGTTCTGATCCTATGCGTAAAAAGGAGCCGGGAATCTTTTTTCCTGTGCGGGCTGTCGCTGAGTCTGCTGCTCGAGATCACCGGCGTGATGATCTTTATCGCGAAAAAAGGCGGCATATCGCCGGAAGTGGTGCAGTTCCTTTATTTTTCAAGGAGCATCCAGCAGAAGGTGCAGTTTTTCCTGATCACGTTCAACCAGATGGGTTACCTTGTCGCCCTCGGCAGGATCCTTTTTCCTTACTTTCTCATGCGGCTGGCGCTTCATTACACGATGATCCCGGCTTTAAGGAAAAATCCCCGGATCAGCATGGCGGTGACCGTTTTTCCCGCGGTGATGCTGATCGTTTATCTGCCCTGGGTGTATCGGCTGATAACCGGCCATTTTATGCGGTTCCAGAAGATCATAGCCGATGTGAACATGATCGTTTTGACGATCTATCTCGTAACGGCGGTGGCGCTCCTGGTCTATGAATATTTTTCCATTACCATGCGGTTCTGCAGGCGGCAGTTCAGCCTGATCGTGATCTGTCTCATATCCATGACCGGACTGTATTGCCTGTATTTCCAGCAGGATCCGGGACAGGTGTATCATTTTTACAGCTACACCTATGCCTGGAACCGTGGGATCGGTTACCTTCAGGTCAACCCGTCTTTCGGAAGCTACGTGACGCTGGTGGTGATCAGCGTGATCTGCTGCGTGCTGGGATTCGTGAGCATTTTCCGGTATACCCAGGAAAATATCATGGAGAACAGGGAAGAAGTGGTCATGGAACGTAAGTTTGACACAGCCCGGGTGGGCGCCTCCATGTTTGTCCACAGCATGAAGAACCAGCTGCTTTCCAGCAAAGTCATCTTTAAGCGGATCGATCAGCTGTATGACAGTCCGGATATGGACAAAGAAAAGCTGAGGGAATACGTGGACGCCCTGGAGGAACTGAATGGAGCGATACTGGGCCGCATGGAGGAACTGTACAGTTTCGTCAAGACCAATTCCATCTATATCGTGCCGGTCACGTTAAAAGAGATCGCCCAGTGCACGCTGGAACGGTTCCATGAAAAATATCCGGACGTGACGGTACACGTGGATGTGAACGAAGACACGGTCGTCCTGGCCGATAAGATCCATTTCAGCGAGGCGCTGTATAATCTGCTGATCAACGCCCAGGACGCGGTCGTCGCGGCCGGAAGGGAAGCCAACGGGCAGGTGTCCCTCCTTTCCCATAACGAGCGGCTGTATACGGTCCTGGAAGTCCGGGATAACGGGAACGGCATGACAAAGACACAGCGGAAAAAGATCTTTGAGCCTTTTTATTCAAGTAAAAACTCGAATTTCAACTGGGGCATGGGCCTGTACTATGTCCGTGAGATCGTGAAAAGCCACCTGGGTTCGATCCGGGTAGAAAGTAAGGAAGGTGAGGGAAGCAGTTTTTTCATACTGCTGCCCAAATATCAGTAGAAGGTGCATAGCATGGAAAAGAAGATCAGGATCATGATAGCGGACGATTTCCCGCTGCTTCGGGAAGATATGACCGAACTGATCAACGGCCAGCCGGATATGGAAGTGGTTGGTACGGCGGCCAGCGGAAAGGAGATCATCGAGCTGGCCAGGACAACGGAATACGATCTGATCCTTATGGATATCGAAATGGAGCAGATGAATTCCGGGATACTGGCGACGGAAGCCATACGGGAAGAAAATCCGGAGGCGGGCATCATCTTTCTGACAGCCCATGAAACCCGGGAGATGATCGTTACGGCCATGGGCGCCGGAGCGTTGGATTATCTGGTAAAGGGCAGTGACGACGACCAGATCCTCTATCATATCCACTGCGCTTATGATGGGCATCCGGCCATGCAGACCCGGATACATGAAACGATCATGCAGGAATATGCCCGGCTGCAGAAAAGCGAACGGAGTTTACTGTATTTTATAAACAACATATCCAAGCTGACAGCCACGGAGCGGGAGCTGATCAAACTTTTGCTCCAGGGCCATAAAGTCAGCGAGATCTCCAGGATCCGGTGCGTGGAAGTCAGCACGGTCAAGACACAGATCAAAGGCCTGCTGCGCAAGTTCGGATGCACCCGGTCAAAAGAGATCGTCAAGACGATCCATGAACTTGGGGTCGAGCATCTGTTCTGATGGGCTGACCGGTCAGAGCAGGCGGATAAGAAAGGAACGATGACCATGGGAGATAATTTACTGATCGTGCACGGCGGCGGACCGACCGCGGTGATCAACGCGTCTTTGTACGGCGCGGTGAAGGAAGCGCTGAAGCATCCCGGACTGGACCACATATACGGCGCGCGGGGCGGTACCGGCGGACTGCTCCGGGAAGAGCTGATCGAGCTTAAAGATATCCCGGAGGAGAAGCTGGAACTTTTGCTCCAGACGCCCGGAAGCGCCATTGGAACGTCCCGTGACGCGCTGGAAAAAGAAGAATACGAAAAAATGACGGAGATCCTCCAAAAACATCAGATCCGTTACGTGCTGTTAAACGGCGGCAACGGAACGATGGATACCTGCGGCAAGCTGTCCAGGGCCTGCAGGGAAAAAGGGCTGGATATCTGCGTGATGGGGATACCAAAGACCATGGATAACGATCTGGCCATAACGGACCACAGCCCGGGATTCGGGAGCGCGGCCCGCTTTATCGCGCAGAGCGTCAAAGAAGTCTGCGCGGACGTGAAGGGCCTTCCGATCCATGTGGTCGTCGTGGAAGCGTCCGGACGGAACGCCGGATGGATCACGGCGTCCGCGGCGTTGGCGGAAGATGAGGACGGTCTGGGACCGGATCTGATCTACTTGCCGGAACGGCCGTTTGATGAAGATAAGTTCATCGCGGACGTGAAAAAGCTTCTGGAAAAGAAATCCGGCATCGTGGTCGTGGCCAGCGAAGGACTGACCGATAAAGACGGAAAGCCCATCGTCAAACCCATCTTCAAAACGGAACGGGCCACCTATTTCGGCGATGTGAGTTCCCATCTGGCGAACCTGGTGGGCGCCCGCCTGGGTTATAAAGCGAGAGGCGAAAAACCCGGACTGATCGGCCGGGCGTCCATGAGCCTGCAAAGCCCTGTGGACCGGGAAGAAGCGATCATGGCCGGCAGGGAAGCCTGCAAAGCCGTCCTTGACGGGGAAACCGGTAAGATGGTAGGATTTAAGAGAGAATCCACAGAGCCTTATCGCGTGACGCCGATCCTCATCGACATTGACAAGGTCATGATGTATGAAAAGACCATGCCGGACGAATACATCAACGCGGAAGGCAATGGCGTGACAGAAAGCTTTAAAGAATGGTGTCGGCCGCTGATCGGCGGCGGATTGCCGAAAATGATTTCATTGAATGATTAGGAGGAAAAACAATGTTAGTACCAATGAGAGCGATTCTCGACGCAGCGGATAAAAATGATTACGCTCAGGGCGCTTTTAACGTGAACGCGGTCTGCCAGGCGAAAGCGGTGATCAACGTACATGAAATGTTCAGAAGCCCGGCCATCCTGCAGGGCGCGGACCTGGCCAACGGTTTCATGGGCGGAAGGACCGACTTTATGAACGCCACGCTGGACGACAAAAAAGCAGGCGCGAAGAACATCGCCGCCGCTGTTAAAAAATACGGACAGGACAGTCCGATCCCGATTGCCCTTCATCTGGATCACGGCAGGAATTTTGACTCCTGTGTGGCAGCGATCGAAGGCGGTTACACAAGCGTTATGATCGACGGAAGCTCCCTTCCGTTTGACGAAAACGTGGAACTGACCCGGGAAGTTGTCAAATATGCCCATAAACGCGGCGTGACGGTAGAAGGCGAGCTGGGCGTTCTGGCCGGCGTGGAGGACCATGTTTTCTCCGCGGACAGCACCTACACCAACCCGCTGAGCGCCATCGACTTTTTCAGAAAGACGAAAGTGGACGCGCTGGCCATCAGCTACGGCACCATGCACGGCGCCAATAAAGGCAAGAACGCGGTGATCCGTAAAGAGATCGCCATCGCCATCAAAGAATGTATGCGCCATGAAGGCATCGAAGGTTACCTTGTAAGCCATGGTTCATCCACCGTTCCCCAGTACATCGTGGAAGAGATCAACGCGCTGGGCGGCGAACTGACCAATACATACGGCATCGACGCCAACCAGCTGATCGAAGCGGGACATTGCGGCATCAACAAGATCAACGTGGATACCGATATCCGTCTTGCCGTTACCCGGAATATGAAAGAACTGTTCGCGAAAGAAAAAGCCCTGCGGAACAGCGCTTCCATCGGACCGATCTATGAACTGCTGGAGAAGAACAAAGCCGCTTTCGATCCCCGTGTGTTCATCACGCCGATCATGGATACCGTTATGTACGGCAATGTTCCGGACGACGATGTGGCGCGTATCTGCAAATGTATCGAAGACGGCGTAAAAGAAGTGGTAGGCACGCTGATCGTCAAATTCGGCAGCTATGGAAAAGCGCCGAAGGTAGAGCAGGTGACACTGGAACAGATGGCTGACCGTTACAAAAAGGCGGGTATCTGATAAAAGGAGGCACAGCCGGAAATGAAACATATATATCTGAATCTGAAACGTTTTGACGTCCCGGTGGATATGGGCGGAGTCAACCGGCTCGCGCCGATACCGGACTGGGCGGGAAAGATCGTCAGCGAAACCCAGGACGCGTTAAAGAAATACGATCCTTCGGAAGTGGAGTTCGCCATGTATTTCCCGGAGATCCACATCCTGAACGCGGCGGCGGCGAAAAACGCGGACAGTCCCATACAGGTGGGCTGTCAGAGCGTCTATCGGGAAGATACGGCAGTGGGCGGCAATTTCGGCGCGTTCACGACCAACCGTCCGGCGGCGGCCATGGCGGCCGCAGGCTGCCAGAGCGCGCTCATCGGCCATTGTGAAGAAAGGAACGACAAGGCCGGCATCCTGGCTGAAGCGGGCGTGACGGACACGGACGCGGTCAACCGCGTCCTGAACCGGGAGATCAAATGCGCCATCGCCAGAGGGCTCAAGGTGCTGTACTGCATCGGCGAAAAGAGCGAAGAACAGGATCAGTGGCAGGAAGTCCTTGGAAAACAGCTTTCCATCGGACTTGACGGCGTGGATACATCCAAAGTGGTCATCGCCTATGAACCGATCTGGTCCATCGGACCGGGCAAAACACCGGCGGGCAAAGATTATATCACGAAGATCGCCCGCTTCGTCAAAGAAAAGACCGGAGGTATGGACATTGTTTACGGCGGCGGCCTGAAACAGGACAACGCGGCTATGCTGGCCTCCATCCCGGAGGTGGACGGCGGTCTGATCGCCCTGACCCGGTTTTCCGGCGAGATCGGATATTATCCGCAGGAGTATCTGGAAATCATAGATCTATACATGAATGGAGGAAATGTTAAATGAAACTGGATTTTGAATATGGCCAGGGAACGATGAGCGCGGAGCTGCCGGATAATACCGATATTTTTATCCCCGGCGAAACCGTAAAAGATCCGGCGTATATCCCGGAAGACAAACTGATCGAAGCTTATGAAGAAAGCCTGGCGCATCCCATCGGCATGCCGACGCTGACGGAACTGGCCCATAAAGGCTCCACCGTGACCTTTGTCGTACCGGACCGGGTAAAAGGCGGCGAGCAGGCGACCAGCCACAGAAAAGTGAGCATTAAATGTATCCTGAAAGAGCTTTACGCGGCAGGCGTGGAAAAGAAAGATATCCTTTTCATCATTTCCAACGGCCTGCATCCCCGGAGCAAAGAATCCGACGCGAAAGCGATCTTCGGCGAAGAACTGTTCAATGAGTTCTGGCCGACCGGACAGATCATCAGCCATGACAGCGAAGATCCGGACCATATGGTCGATCTGGGAACGACAAAACGGGGCGATCCGGTATATATGAACAAATATGTGTATGAATGTGACATCCCGATCCTCATCGGCCATGTTCAGGGCAATCCTTACGGCGGCTACTCCGGCGGCTATAAGCACAGCGCCACCGGTATCACCAACTGGAAATCCATTGCCAGCCATCACGTGCCGTCTGTTATGCACCGGGACGATTTCACGCCGGTCAACGGCGGCAGCCTGATGCGGAACAAATTTGACGAGATCAGCATGCACATGGAAGAAAAGATGGGTCATCCGTTCTTCTGCTGCGACGCGGTGCTGGATACCAATTCCCGTCAGATCGCCATCTTCTCCGGTTATGCCAAAGAGATGATGCCGATCAGCTGGAAAGTTGCCGATGAGAGGACCTATGTCCACTGGGCTGAAAAGAAATACGACGTACTCGTATTCGGTATGCCCCAGAAGTTCCATTACGGCGACGGCATGGGCACCAACCCGATCATGATGATGCAGGCCCTGAGCGCTCAGGTGCTCCGGTTTAAACGTGTCATGAGCGACCGCTGCGTGATCATCTGCGCGTCCACCTGCAACGGCTATTTCCACGATGAACTGTGGCCGTATCTGAGAGAGGTTTACAACCTGTTCCAGCATGACCATATGAATACCCTTCCGGATATGAACCGTTATGGAGAATATTTCGCGACAAACGAAGAATATATCCGTAAATATCGGTTTACCAACGCTTTCCATCCGTTCCACGGCTTCTCCATGATGTCCTGCGGACATATCGCCGAGATGAACACCAGCGCCATTTATATGGTCGGCTGTGAGGAACCGGGATATGCCAGAGGCATGGGATTAAAGACGCGGGCAACCTTTGAGGAAGCGCTGGAAGACGCCAAGAAGAAATATGTGGGAGAAAACCCCAACATCCTGGCGCTGCCCATGACATTTAAGAAGGCGGCTGTGCATCTGTGCATGAAAGATCCTGCCAAGGACTGCATGGACGCGTACGGTCACCGTCATTGATAAGATCAACTTACAGCAAAGAGGCTGCCGCGTAAGCGGCGGCCTTTTTGGCGTGAGAGGACGGAAGAGGGGCCGGACAATTTGCCCTTGCCGAACCGGACATATCCTTGTATACTGGGGATAGACCTTTTTCGTCGGATCATCCGGCCGACAGGTATGAAAAAGACAAAGGAGTGGGATCATGAGAGTAGGTATGGGCTATGACGTCCACCGGCTGACCGAAGGCAGGCCGCTCATCATCGGCGGCGTGACGATACCTTATGAACGGGGGCTTCTGGGCCATTCGGACGCGGACGTTTTGCTGCACGCGGTAATGGACGCTTTGCTCGGGGCGGCGGCCCTCGGTGATATCGGCCGGCATTTTCCGGATTCGGACGACGCCTATAAAGGGATATCCAGCATGAAGCTTATGGAACATGTGAGCGCTCTGATCGATAAAGCCGGTTACCGGGTCGGCAATCTGGACGCGACGATCATTGCCCAGCGGCCTAAAATGGCCGGATATATTCCGGATATGCGAAAAAATATGGCGGCCGTGTTGGACATCTCCGTATCTTGCGTGAACGTGAAGGCGACAACGGAAGAAGGGCTTGGCTTTACCGGCGAAGGACTGGGCATCGCGGCTTCGGCTGTCTGCCTGTTGGAGGAAAAACAGAAATGAGTACAGGGACGATCATAAGTGAAACACCCAGGGAGCTTCGGGCAGAAGATTATGACCTGCTGCTTCCCTATTTTAAAATGCGCTATTCCCACACGTGCGAGAACGTGGTGATGAGCCATTTTATATGGAAAGACTATTACAATACCCGGTACGTGGCCGATGAGGGCGGTCTGATCTGGATCATGAACGCCTTCGGGGAAACCTTTTCCATGCTCCCTTTGTGCCGGGAAGAGGATCTCAGGAAATATTTTGACAAGACGAAGCGGTATTTTAACGAAGTGCTCGGCAAGAAGCTGGTCATCTATCTGGCGGATGAAAAGGGCTGCGACCTGCTCCGCCTGCCGGAAGACGCTTTTCGCGTCGAAGCGGACCGCCGGTACTTCGACTACATTTACAGCGCCCAGAAGCTGCGCGAGCTGTCGGGAAAAAAATACCATAAAAAGAAAAACCATCTGAACGCCTTCCTGAAGGAATATGAAGGCCGCTATGAATACCGGTCCCTGTGCTGCGCGAGCAAGGATGAGATCATGGCCTTCCTGAGAAAGTGGGAAGACGCGCGGGATATCGAAGATGATTATCACCGGGTGGACTTTGAGCTGAACGGGATCGAATATCTGCTGGAGAATCAGCTCTGCGTGGACTTTAACATGGGGGCGGTGTACATTGACGGCCAGATGGAAGCGTTTTCCCTGGGCGTCTACGGGAAACATGAACGCATGGCCGTGATCCATGTGGAAAAAGCGAATCCCAACATACGGGGACTGTACGCGTTTATCAATCAGCAGATGCTGGTCCATGAGTTTCCGGACGCGCTTTTTGTCAACCGGGAAGATGACATGGGCCTTGAAGGGCTGAGAAAAGCCAAGATGTCGTATCATCCCATTTATCTGATGCAAAAATACAACATTATCGAAAAATAGGTGACGCGATGACCATACAGTGGATAGGACCGGAAGATGGGGAAGCGGTACGCCGGCTCTGGCAGGACTGTTTCCACGATCCGGAATCTTACGCGGATTTTTATTTTCAGACCGTAGCGCGAAGGAACCGGATATCCGGCATAAAGAAAGACGGACGACTCGTCTCCATGATCCATTTGAACCCGTATGTGCTTTCCGCCGATAAAAGGCGGTTTGACAGCACGTATATCGTGGGTGTGGCAACCGATGAAGCGTATCGGCATCAAGGCTGCATGCGGCGGCTCCTTTACGGGACATTTGACTGCCTTTACAGGGAAAAGCAGCCGTTTGCCTATCTGATGCCGGCCGACCGGAAGATATACGAACCTTTCGGGTTCCGATACATCTACCGTCAGTTTTTCGCCCGCGCGGCGAAAAGAGAGCCGACCGGCCATTATATGCGGGCGGCCGGCGACGCGGCGTTAAGGGCTTTGCCGGCGGGAATGGCGGACGCGGGACGGCTGGCCCGGTGGGCCAACGCGCGTCTGGAAGATCAGATGGATGTGTTTACATGGAGAGATGAAAGATACTACGAAGAACTTTTAAAGGAAACCGCTTCGGACGGCGGGGAAGCGCTCCTGTTTTATGAGCGGGAGACGCTGGTGGGCACGGCGGCCTATATCGCCGAAGAAACTTATGAAGTCCGGGAGGTACTGGCGCGGCCGGGTTACGAAGTCCGGATCGCCGAATGGCTTGCGGATCATCTGGGCGAACGGGAGGGTATCCTGCTCATGCCACCATGCTCCATCCGGGAGGCGGGCATAAAGACCGGTTACCGGCCCATGATCATGGGAAGGATCATCCATCTGGAAAGCTTTCTCATGCTGCTGCGCTACGAAGGCGATGAAGGAACGGTCTGCCTGGACGTTTCCGATCCGGTGATCGGGAAGAACAACGGATATTTCCGTATCGACGTGGAACGGAAAAGAGCCCGATCCGTAAAACGGCTGGAAAAACCGGAGGCGGGATGCCGGGCCGTATCCGTGGAGACGCTTTTGGAGGCGGCTTTCGGACAGGGCGGAGCGGTTGACGGGATACGTCCTTTTGAACATATATTTATCAATGAAATCGTCTGACAGACAGGAGGAAGAACATGAAGATATATAATACGATGACACGAAAAAAAGAAGATTTTGTGCCGGTGGAGCCGGGAAAGGTCCGTATGTACGTATGCGGACCCACCGTATACAACTATATCCACATCGGAAACGCCCGGCCCATGATCGTATTCGATACGGTCCGCAGATATTTTGAATACAAAGGGTACGACGTGAACTACGTGTCCAATTTTACGGACGTGGATGATAAGATCATCAAAAAGGCCAATGAAGAAGGCGTGGACGCGTCGGTCATATCCGAGCGTTTCATCAAAGAAGCGCGGAAAGATATGGAAGGGCTGAACGTAAAAGAAGCGACCCATCATCCGAGGGCGACAGAGGAGATCGGCGGCATGATCGAGATGATCCAGACGCTGATCGATAAAGGCCACGCGTACAACGCGGGGGGAACCGTCTATTTCCGTACCCGCTCGTTTAACGGATACGGCAAACTGTCCCATAAAAACGTGGACGATCTGGAAGCCGGACACCGTTCCATCGCGGTCACAGGGGAAGAAGGCAAAGAAGACCCGCTGGATTTTGTCCTCTGGAAGCCGAAAAAAGAAGGCGAACCTTCGTGGCCTTCGCCGTGGGGCGACGGCCGTCCGGGCTGGCATATCGAGTGTTCGGTCATGTCCAAAAAATATCTTGGAGACGAGATCGATATCCATGCCGGCGGCGAAGACCTGATCTTCCCCCATCACGAAAACGAGATCGCCCAGAGTGAGGCGGCCAATGGGGAAACTTTCGCGAAATACTGGATGCACAACGGTTTCCTCAACATCGACAATGTGAAGATGTCCAAATCGCTGGGCAATTTCTTCACGGTCCGGGAGATCAGTGAAAAATACGATCTTCAGGTGCTCCGGTTTTTCATGCTCAGCGCCCATTACCGCAGTCCGTTAAACTTCAGCGCCGACCTGATGGCCGCTTCCAAAAACGGTCTGGAACGGATCCTGACCGCCGTTGACCGGCTGAAAGATCTTTCCGGTACAGGCGGAGCGATCCGGGAAGAGGAAAAACCGGTGGCAGAGCAGGCGGATGCCCTGGTCCGGAAGTTTGAGGACGCGATGGAAGACGATTTTAACACCGCGGACGCGGTGTCCGCCATCTTCGAGCTGGTCCGCCTGGCCAACATATCGGTGGATGAGGCGTCGTCCGAAGGCCTGATCGACTATGTACGGACAAAGATCGAGACCCTTTGCGGCGTGCTGGGCATCATCACGGAACGGGAAAAGGAGATACTGGACAGCGATATCGAAGCGCTGATCGAAGAACGGCAGGCGGCGCGGAAAGCCCGCGACTTTGCCCGGGCGGACGCGATCCGCGATCAGCTGGCGGCCCAGGGGATCTTGCTGGAAGATACACGAGAGGGTGTCAAATGGAAACGGGCGTAAGGGAACTGGAGGCGTTGGCCGATCAGCTTTTCGGCGGCGCGTCGGCGGATACCGGCCAGTATTCGCCCCTTGTCCTGGCTTATATCGGGGACGCGGCGTATGAGCTGATCATCCGGTCGCTGCTTTTAAAGCATGGGAACGCGCCGGTACAGAAACTCCATCGACGGGCCAGCCAGCTTGTCAAAGCGTCGGCCCAGGCCCGCATGATCCGCCGGCTTTCGGAAAACGGCCGGCTTTTGCCGGAAGAAGAAGCCATTTACAGACGGGGGCGCAATACCAAGTCCCATACGGTGGCCAAACATGCCAGTATGATCGATTACCGCATGGCCACCGGCTTTGAAGCGCTGATGGGCTGGCTGTACCTGAAAAATGACTATGGCCGTATGCTCTGCCTGATCCGGGAAGGGCTTGACGCCGGAATGGAACAGATACTCGCTTTGGAAAGACAGGAGAATACACATGGGATATGAAGAATCAAAAATAGAGGGCAGGAATCCGGTGATCGAAGCGTTCCGGTCCGGCAGGACCATCGATAAGCTGTTCGTGCTGGACGGATGCCAGGACGGGCCTGTAAGGACCATACTCCGGGAGGCCAGGAAACAGGATACCTTCGTCAGCTTTGTCTCAAAGGAACGGCTGGACCAGCTTTCTGAGACGCGCCACCATCAGGGCGTGATCGCCATCGCCGCGGCGTATACTTACGCGAGCGTGGATGACATCCTTGACAGGGCGCGGGAAAAGGGCGAAGATCCGTTCATCTTTATACTGGATGGCATAGAAGATCCCCACAATCTGGGCGCAATGATCCGTACGGCCAATCTGTGCGGCGCCCACGGCGTCATCATCCCGAAGCACCGCGCGGTCGGGCTGACCGGCGTGGTGGCCCGTACTTCCGCCGGAGCCATTAATTATACGCCGGTGGCCAAAGTGGCCAACCTGGGACAGACCATCGACCGGCTGAAAGAAGAAGGCTTATGGTTTGTCTGCGCCGATATGGACGGGGAACTTATGTACAGAACGGATCTGAAAGGCCCCATCGGACTGGTCAT
This sequence comes from uncultured Lachnospiraceae bacterium, assembly GCA_944376975.1. GTDB lineage: Bacteria > Bacillota > Clostridia > Lachnospirales > Lachnospiraceae > Frisingicoccus. Next base: position 1,048 of record CALWEE010000010.1, on the reverse strand, counting down.
CGGCAATGAAGGGAACGGAGTGGGGCGCCTGCTGAAAGAAAAGTGCGATCTTACGGCGGCGATCCCGATGAAAGGCGATATCGATTCGTTGAACGCTTCGGTGGCAGCCGGCGTGCTGGCCTATGAGATCGTGCGGCAGCGGATGGGATAAACCGGTATTTGACAGGGCGACAGTCATTGTATATAATGGATGAGATAAAATAAAGTCAAAGGATAAGGTGAATGACTATGAGTTTAATGCAGCAATGGGAAGACAGGATGGAGCTCCTGAAAAAAGACGCTTCAGGACAGCAGAAATTCTGGACGGACTATTTCCTTCAGGAAAAGGCGATCTACGAACAGCTCCTGGAAGAACCGGTGGAAGTGGTATCCGGTACGGTGCAGGAATTGGCAGATAAATACGGCATGGACGTGGTCCTGTTCGGCGGCGGCTTTCTGGACGGCATCAACGAAAGCATCAAGGAGCCGAATCCGGTGAACGATCTGGAAGCGGATTCCCATGTGACCATCGATATCGATCTGGAAAAACTGTACTATAACATGGTGGCAGCCCGGGCGGACTGGCTTTATAATCTGCCCCAGTGGGAAAAGCTGATCCCGGAAGAGCGGCGTAAAGAACTCTATAAAGAGCAGAAACGTTCAACGACCATCGTAAAAGGCAAGAAGATCGGAAGGAACGATCCCTGTCCTTGCGGCAGCGGCAAAAAATATAAGTTCTGCTGCGGAAGGAACCAGTAATATATGAAAAGAAGCACGGCTTCCCGCGCGACAAGGCTTTTCGGATCATCGATCCAAAGGCGCAGACGCGGGAAGCCGTGTTTTGTCCGCGTAAAGCTTTTGGGCATAGTCGGTGAATGCCCGAAGGATGGGAGAGAGACGGCGGGCTTTCCTGTAGCTGATATAAATTTGCCGTTTGATGGCGGTCGCTCACGGATAGCCGCTCTCCTGCCCGCCGCGTCCCTCGTCCGAACTGGAGAAGTGGGACAGGATGGAAACGCCGATCCCCGCCACGATCATCTGCTTGATCGATTCCAGGTCATTGATCTGG
>CALWEE010000009.1 GCA_944376975.1 uncultured Lachnospiraceae bacterium | reverse complement strand
ATGATCCCGCTTCGCACAGGAAATACGGCACCACCGACATCTACACCACGTCCCAACACGACGCTCGTCCGATCAAGGTAACAGAGCGGGGGCTCGAGCGGCTTCCGTCGCGCAAAGAGACGCCAAGGCGGCATAGGCGCGCTGAAGGCCGGCGGGTATACGGCTGCCGTTCTGGGCTGCGGCATCGATATATGCTATCCACGGGAGAATTTCACTTTATATATGAAGATAAAGGAACGGGGCGGGATGATCAGTGAGTACCCGCCGGGAACCCGTCCGGCGCCCTGGCATTTCCCCATGCGCAACCGCCTGATCGCCGGTCTGGCTGACGGCGTTCTGGTGGCGGAAGCCTGCGAAAAAAGCGGCGCCCTTATTACGGCGGACGCGGCATTGGACCAGGGGAAGAACGTCTACGCGCTCCCGGGGGCGTTTGACAGCCCCCAGAGCCGGGGCTGCCATCAGCTGATCCAGAGCGGCGCGAAGCTGGTGTACAGACCGGAAGATATATTGGAAGATTTCCATATAGAGCGAAAAGCGGCGCAAAAAAGAAAAGATGGGCTTGATAATTCAGAAGAAGTGGTGTATGCTAACTTGTGTTTGTACCCCAGAAGCCTTCAGGAAGTGGCTGACCGGTGCGGCCTTTCCCTACAGGACGTTTCGGCGGCGCTGCTCCGGCTGGAGCTTGAAGGACGGGTCGTACAGACGGGAAGTCATTATTATGTGATTCGTATGTCCTGAATCCATACGGACAAGAATGTAATTGGAGGCGTATTATGGCGAAGAATCTGGTTATCGTGGAATCTCCGGCGAAAGCGAAGACGATCAATAAATTTCTCGGAGCGAATTATCAGGTCGTAGCATCCAATGGCCATGTACGGGATCTGCCGAAGAGTCAGCTGGGCATCGATATCGAACACGATTTTGAACCCAGATATATCACGATCCGAGGCAAGGGCGATATTCTTGCCATGCTGCGCAAGGAAGCGAAAAAGTCAGACAAAGTTTATCTGGCGACGGACCCTGACCGGGAAGGAGAGGCCATCTCCTGGCATCTGGCCGCGGCGCTGAAGCTTTCGGACAAGCAGATACACAGGATAACGTTTAACGAGATAACAAAAACAGCCGTAAAAACCGCCATTAAGCATCCGAGAAAGATCGATATGGGCCTGGTGGACGCCCAGCAGGCCAGACGTATACTGGACCGGATGGTGGGCTACAAGATCAGTCCGCTTTTGTGGGCCAAAGTAAAACGGGGCCTTTCAGCCGGGCGTGTCCAGTCGGTCGCTCTCCGGATCATCTGTGACAGGGAGCGGGAGATCGATTCGTTCATACCGGAAGAATACTGGACGCTGGACGCGGTCCTTAAAGTAGACGGCGAGAAGAAACCGCTGATCGCCCATTTTTACGGCAAAGGCAAGGAAAAGATGGAGATCGGTTCCAGACAGGAACTGGAGGCCATACAGGCGGCCATCAAGGGACAGCCTTTTGTGGTGGGCGACATTAAAAACGGCGAAAGACGGAAAAAACCGCCGCTGCCGTTCACGACCAGCACGCTGCAGCAGGAAGCGTCCAAGATCCTGAATTTCTCAACGCAGAAGACCATGCGCGTTGCCCAGCAGCTTTATGAAGGCATCGACGTCAAAGGCAACGGAACGGTCGGCCTGATCACGTATCTGCGTACCGATTCCACCCGCGTATCGGAAGAAGCGGACGCGTCGGTGCGTCAGTTCATATCCGACCAGTACGGGGAAGCGTTTTTAGGCAAAGCCACCAAAACCGTTAAGAATACAGGCAAGATACAGGACGCCCATGAGGCGATCCGTCCGTCCAACTGCGAGCTGACGCCGACTCGAATGAAAGAATCCCTGAGCCGGGACCAGTTCCGGTTGTATCAGCTCATATGGAGCCGTTTCGTGGCCAGCAGGATGAGCGACGCGGTTTACGCGACGACCGGCGTCAAGATCAACAGCGGGGAATATGTGTTCAATGTATCCGCTTCCAAGATCGGCTTTGAAGGTTTTCTTTCGGTTTATAAGCACAATGAAGATAAAGCGGAGAACAACGGCCTTTTAAAGAAGATCTCGGCAGAAAGCCGTCTGACGCTGGAAGACTTTGAGAGCAAACAGCATTTTACGCAGCCGCCGGCCCATTTCACGGAAGCGTCTCTCGTAAAGACGCTGGAAGAACTGGGTATCGGACGGCCGAGCACGTACGCGCCCACGATCACGACCATCATTTCCAGGCGTTACGTGGCGAAGGAGAATAAAAATCTTTACGTGACCGAATTGGGAGAAGTCGTCAACAATATCATGATGGAAGCTTTTCCCAGCATTGTGGACGTGACCTTTACGGCCAACATGGAATTTCTCCTTGATAAGGTGGAAGAAGGCGACGTGAATTATAAGACGATCGTAAGGAACTTCTATCCGGACCTGGAAGCGGCTGTCCAGAAGGCGGAAAAGGAACTGGGAACGTTCAAAGTCGAAGACGAAGTGTCCGACGTCATATGCGATCAGTGCGGCCGCAACATGGTTATCAAGTATGGCCCCCACGGAAAGTTCCTGGCCTGTCCGGGATTTCCCGAGTGCCGCAATACGAAGACGTATTTTGAAAAGATCGGCGTGAAGTGTCCCAAGTGCGGAAAAGATATCGTGATCCGCAAGACCCAGAAGGGCAGGAAGTATTATGGCTGTGAAGGCAATCCGGAATGTGATTTCATGACGTGGCAGCGGCCATCCGGCAAAAACTGTCCCAAGTGCGGGAACGCCCTTTTGATCAAAGGACAGAAGCTTGTCTGCGCCGATCCGGCCTGCGGCTATATGGAAAACCGGGAGCAGGAGACAGAAGCTTAAGGTGTTCAAAAGTCTGTCAGGTAAAAAGCTTGACAGACTTTTTGTATTATTTTGCTGAAATATATAATCTGCTCATAAAATAGCGAAAAATAGTTGTTCATCTTTTGAAATTGTGTTACAATAGTTAAATAAGTGGTAAAGGAGGATAGATATGGGCGTAGAATTACTGGATAAGACACGGAAAATAAACAAATTGCTGCACAATAATAATTCTAATGTGGTTGTTTTTAATGATATCTGCGATGTTTTGAGTGATATACTGGACTCTAATATTCTCGTTATCAGTAAAAAAGGAAAGATCCTGGGCATTAAAAACCGGGCGGATGCTGCTTGTATTCATCAGTTGATCAGTGACAAAGTGGGTGACCATATAGACGCGCTTCTCAACGAAAGGCTTTTGAGCGTGCTTTCGACCAAAGAGAATGTCAATCTGCTGACACTTGGCTTTTCATGTGACAACGTATCCGATTATCAGGCGATCATCACGCCCATCGACATCGCCGGCGAACGGCTGGGCACGTTGTTCATCTATCGCAGCCAGCAGCCGTATCAGATCGACGATATTATCCTGAGCGAATACGGCACGACGGTCGTCGGGCTGGAGATGCTGCGTTCGGTCAATGAAGAAAGCGCGGAGGAGACCCGTAAGAAACAGATCGTCAAATCGGCCATCAGCACGCTTTCCTTCTCCGAACTGGAAGCGATCACCCACATTTTTGAAGAACTGGACGGCAATGAAGGTATCCTTGTAGCCAGCAAGATAGCCGATCGGGTAGGCATTACCCGTTCCGTTATCGTCAACGCGCTGCGGAAGTTTGAAAGCGCGGGCGTCATCGAATCCCGCTCCTCCGGCATGAAGGGCACCTATATCAAGGTGATCAACGACGTTGTCTTTGATGAACTGAAGAAGTTAAAGTAAAGAAAAGATGTTTAAAACACAGGAAAAAGGCTTGCTTAACGCAGGCCTTTTGTGTTATAATCCTAATTTGTAAAATAAAACACGCCGAACGATTTCCTGATTGGTGCTGAAAAGTTGTCAGGAAAGAAGAGGTCGGCGGAAGATCAACCAATGGAGGTATATTATGAGCGTAATTTCCATGAAACAGCTGCTTGAAGCGGGTGTCCATTTCGGACATCAGACAAGAAGATGGAACCCCAAGATGGCAGAGTACATCTACACCGAGAGAAACGGTATCTACATCATCGACCTGCAGAAATCTGTAGGCATGGTTGACGACGCGTACAACGCGATCAAAGATATCGTGGCAGACGGCGGCACGATCCTGTTCGTCGGCACGAAAAAACAGGCTCAGGACGCGATCCGTACAGAAGCGGAACGCTGCGGCATGTTCTACGTGAACCAGAGATGGCTCGGCGGTATGCTGACAAACTTCAAGACGATCCAGAGCCGCGTACAGAGACTGAAAGAGATCGAGAAGATGGCCGAAGACGGCACATTCGACGTACTTCCCAAGAAAGAAGTCATCGCTCTTAAGAAAGAATGGGAAAAACTGGAAAAGAACCTGGGCGGTATCAAAGACATGAAACGTATCCCTGACGCGATCTTCGTCGTAGACCCGAAAAAAGAAAGGATCTGTGTTCAGGAAGCGCATATCCTGGGCGTTCCGTTGATCGGTATCGCCGATACGAACTGCGATCCGGAAGAACTGGATTATGTTATCCCGGGTAACGATGACGCGATCCGCGCCGTAAAACTGATCGTGTCCAAGATGGCAGACGCTGTTATCGAGGCCAATCAGGGTGTTCAGATGGCAGAAGCTTCCGAAGAAGCAGAAGCGGAAGAAGAAACCGCTGAATAATACTCAGCGCTTGGAGATGCTGTCTCAAAATTATCTTTAATCTTGAGACAGCTTTTTTAAGTCATCGACTGGAAGCAAAAAAGCATAGAAAATAATGGAGGAATGAATCATGGCAATCACAGCAGCAATGGTAAAAGAATTAAGAGAAATGACAGGCGCTGGAATGATGGACTGCAAAAAAGCCCTGACAGCGACCGAAGGCGATATGGATAAAGCGGTTGAGTTCCTGAGAGAAAAAGGCCTTGCCGCCATCGCGAAAAAAGCGAACCGTGTAGCGGCTGAAGGTATCGTCGCCACTATACTTTCCGACGATCACAAAACAGGCGCGATCGTTGAAGTGAACAGCGAGACCGACTTCGTGGCGAAAAACGCGGATTTCCAGGCGTATGTTGCCCGCGTGGCCGCTCAGGTACTGGCTACCAACGCGGAGACGATGGAAGCGTTCATGTCTGAACCGTGGATCGATGACGCCAGCCTGACCGTTGAGCAGGCTCTGTCCCAGAAGATCGCCATCATCGGCGAGAAGCTGAGCATCCGCCGCTTCGAGAAGATCGTCAGCAAAGACGGCGTGCTCGCGACTTACATCCACGCGGGCGGAAAGATCGGCGTTCTTGTTGAACTGACAACAGACGCTTCCGGCGACGCGGTATACGATTGCGGTAAGAACGTGGCTATGCAGGTAGCCGCCCTGAAACCGAAATATACGAACAGAGACGAAGTTCCGGGCGATTTTGTCGAGCATGAAAAAGAGATCCTGAAAGCTCAGGCCATGAACGAAAATCCGGACAAGCCGGAAAACATCATCGAGAAGATGATCATCGGCCGTCTGAACAAAGAGCTGAAAGAGATCTGCCTTGTTGACCAGATCTACGTAAAAGACGGCGATCTGACCGTTAAAAAATACGTGGACAGCGTGGCCAAAGAAGTGGGCTCGGCGATCGCGGTCAAAGGCTTTGTTCGCTATGAGACAGGCGAAGGCATGGAAAAGAGAGAAGACAATTTCGCTGAGGAAGTGGCAAAACAGATGGGCATGTAATGCGGCGTCCGTATTGGATTTCTGATGATAAGACCCTTATAAGCGGTGATCTTACACCGCTTGTAAGGGTTTTTGCAATATAAGGGGAAATGTATAATGGAACATAAAGTTGATTGATTTTGCTCTACGGAATGGATATACTATAGTTGGAAGCAACAACGGGAAGGAGGGAGGATATGCCTCAGATCTTAACTGAAGTATTAAAAAAGTACGTGGATGATGTACATAAAATTTATGGAAACAAGCTGAGGACGATAATCTTATATGGCTCTTATGCGCGAGGCGATTTCAGATCGGATTCAGATATTGATATCATGATTCTTGTGGATTTATCAGATGATGAGATAAGAAGCAGGGGACATATGCTTTCCGACCTGACGTTTGATTATAATTTTGATAATGATCTGGTGATCATGCCTATCGTGAAGAATCGGGATCATTTTAATAAATGGCTTAGAGCATATCCATTCTATAACAATGTTAAAAAGGAAGGGGTAGAATTGTATGCAGCATGATTTGGATGATATTGGAGGAGCCAGGGAATTGGCCTGGCACAGGATTAATGCCGCCAAAGATGATCTGGAAGCCGCAGAAATGAATTTTGAAGGAGGATATTACAGATCCTCAAACAACAGAGCATATTATGCTATTTTCAGGGCGATCTCAGCATGCCTTGCATTGGAATTTAAAGCATATAAGCAGCATGCGCAGGTGATTGGAAATTTTAATAAAGATTTTGTCCATACTGGTGTGTTTCCGAAAGAAATAAGCAGAAAAATCAGCAGGGCACAGGAAATACGTCATGCCAGCGACTATGATGATTTTTATATTGTATCAATAGAAGATGCAAAAGAGCAGTTGGAAACAGCAGAAGAAGTAGTGTCTATAGTCGAGCAATATCTAAAAACACTGGATGAAAAATGAGACTATAAAAATCATGGACAGGATCATTATTGTGGAAATATTTGACGAGAGGGAAGATTTAACCGTAGGAAACGGGATAATATAAAGGGAATTAACAAAAGAAAGACTGATAAACTGGGGCTTTATGATTTAGCCGCAGCCTATCAGTCTCTGCGCATCAACTTAACATTCTATGAGCATATCGCTTTTTTCAAATCCTTCGGGTATTTTATCTGTAAGGATGATCCCCGACTGGAAAGGGGCGAAGGTGACCGCGCTGATCGTGCCGAATTTGGTGGTGTCGGCCAGGACATAACGCTGCCGGCACTGGCCCATGGCGGTCCGTTTGACCTGGGCTTCCCCCGCGTCAGGCGTGGTGAACCCGTCCCTGCGGGTGATGCCGTTTGTGCCGAAGAAACCTTTGGTAAAATGGTAACGTTCCAAAGCTTCTATGGCCTGGGGGCCGATGACGGCTTCCGTGGACCCTTTTAACTCCCCGCCGATGAGAAAGACCTGTTTCCCGAGAGAGGCGAGTTTCTGCGCGTGGGCTACGGCGTTGGTCACAAAAGACGCTTTCGTCTCTGAAAGGCAGTCGATCATGCAGCCGGTCGTTGTCCCGGCGTCCAGATAGATGAAAGCCGTGTCCGCGATAAGCGACGCGGCATACCGGGCGATCTGTTGTTTTTCCGTCGTCTGTACGTTGATCTTCTGGGAGACGGTGGGTTCCTGGGTGACAAACGTTCCGTCGTTCGCCACGGCGCCGCCGAACACCTTGGTCAGGTGTCCGGCTTTGCTGAGGGCTGTGATATCCCGGCGGGCGGTAGATTCTGATATCCCGAACAATTCCGTGATCTCTGCCACGGTAATGCTTTTCTTTTCTTCCAGCAGAGTGAGTATTTTTTTATAGCGTTCTTCCGTCAACATGTTTTTTCTCCTTTGGAAAGTTTTTCGAGAAGTTTCTTTTTATCTATTGTACGCCGGTTCTTCGCGTTAATCCAGCTTTTTCTTCAGCGCGCCCAGTAAAAGAGCGGAGACGATGGTGCCGATCACCAGGGCCAGCAGATAGAAGATGGCGTTTCCTACCACAGGGAATACAAAGATCCCGCCGTGAGGAGCCATCAGCGTACAGCCGAAGGCCATGGAAAGCGCGCCCGCGACAGCCGAGCCGGCGATACACGCGGGAAGCACGTGGAGGGGATCCGATGCCGCGAAGGGGATGGCGCCTTCTGTGATGAATGCCAGACCCATGATAAAGTTTGTCGGGCCGGCTTCTCTTTCTTCTTTTGTAAATTTATGCTTGAAGAGCAGCGTGGCAAGGGCGATGGCGCAGGGCGGCGTCATACCTCCGATCATGACGGCCGCCATGATGTCGTAGTTGCCCGCGGCGATGGAAGCGGTTCCGAATACATAAGCCGCCTTGTTGAACGGGCCGCCCATATCGATGGCCATCATTCCGCCCAGGACCAGTCCGATAAGGATCTTGCTGGATTCGCCCATGTTGGAAAGACCCGTGTTCAGCGCCGTGTTGATGGCGCCCATGACCGGTTCTACGATAAAGTTCATCAGCAATCCGATGATCAGGATGCCAAATACGGGATAGAGCAGTACCGGCGCGAGCTTTTCAATGGCCTGAGGAAGCTTGCCGCATATCTTGCGGAGCAGAAGGATGATGTAGCCTGCCGCGAAGCCGGCTACAAGCGCGCCCAGGAAACCGGACTTTCCGCCGGAGGCGAGCATGCCGCCCACGAAACCGACCGCGAGAGCCGGTCGGTCGCCGATGGCCATCGCGATAAAGCCGGCCAGTACAGGGAGCATGAAGCCGAACGCCGTATTGCCGATCCCTTTAAACAGAGCGGCGATCGGTGTGATCGTACCGAAGTTTGCCCGCTCATCCGCCGGAAGCGCGTTCAGGTCGATATTGAGTCCGTCGATCAGGAAAGCGATGGCGATCAGGATACCGCCGCCGACTACGAAGGGGAGCATATGGGACACGCCGTTCATCAGCTGCGTATAGATCTGATGACCGATCCCTCCGGATTTGTTGGCGCCGACGGATGCTTCCGTATGCTCACCTGCTCCATGATAGACCGGGACATTTCCGGACATGGCCTGATCGACCAGCTGATCCGCTTTGCTGATGCCGTCCGATACCTGGCATATGATGACTTTCTTTCCGTCGAACCGGTCCATGGGAACCTGAGCGTCGGCGGCTACGATGACGCAGTCCGCGTCCCGGATCTCGTCCGGCGTGAGTACGTTTTTCGCGCCGCCGGATCCGCGCGTTTCAACTTTGATAAAGCAGTTTTTCGCTTTCGCGGCTTTTTCCAGTCCTTCCGCCGCCATATAGGTATGGGCGATCCCGGTTGGACAGGAGGTGACCGCCAGTATTTTAAAGTTGTTTTCCGCCGGGGCGTTTGTGTCGGCAAGCCTTTCATCGATGCCGCTTTCTTCTTTGTCCGCTTTATCGATGATGGCCAGGAACTCCTCGGCTGTCTTCGCGTTCCTCAGGTTATTGGCGAAGTTCTCATCCATCATAAGGACGGAGAGCTTGCTGAGTACATCCAGATGTACGTTGTCTTTCGTGTTGGGAGCCGCGATCAGGAACATCAGCGTGACCGGCTTCCCGTCCAGGGCGTCGAAGGGAACGCCGTCTTTTATGACCATGGCGGCAAGTCCGGGCTTATCCACCGCGTCGCATTTCCCGTGGGGAATGGCGATCCCATCCCCTACGCCGGTGGTGCTTTCTTCTTCCCGGGCGTAGACCTGTTTGCGGTAGGCTTCCCGGTCATTGATCTTTCCGCTCTTTACCATCAGATCCACGATCTGATCCAGAGCTTCGTTTTTTGTTTTCGGATTTCCTGTGAGAGAGATGCTTCTCACATCGAGCAGATCTGTAATCCTCATGTTGACAACCTCACTTTCATTATATCCGCTATACGAGCGGTCATTTTTTATTGGATCTGTTCATACAGCGCCAGGATCTCTTCCTTTGTGGCCAGGTATTCGGAGAAGGCGCTGGCGCTTCCCGCGGAAACGCCCATATAAAAGGCGTGTCTGTAGTTTTTCTTTTCCAACCATCCTGCCATAAAGCCGGCGACCATGGAATCACCGGCGCCGACCGCGTTTACCAGCGTGCCTTTGGGAGCGGGGGCGTCATAGACGCTGCCGTCTTCGGCCACAAGGACCGCGCCTTCTCCCGCCATGGAGATCAGCACGTTTCGCGCGCCCATTTCCTGCAGCTTCCTGCCGTAGGGGACCACGTCCTCCCGCTTTTTAAGCTCTGCTTTGAACAGGTCGCCCAGTTCATGGTTGTTGGGCTTGATCAGGAAGGGATGGTAGGGGAGCACGTTTTTAAGAAGATCTCCTGTGGCATCCACGACGCAGGTCACGCCTCTGTTATCCAGCCGCGCCAGGATCTTGCTGTAGATATCGTCCGGCATGGTGGATGGGATGCTGCCTGCCAGGACAAGGACGTCCCCTTCGGTGAGAGCGTCCAGTTTGTCCATCAGTTCCTTTGTCTTTTCTTTGCCGATCGACGGGCCCATGCCGTTGATCTCTGTCCCGTCGATGCTTTTCAGCTTCACGTTGATGCGGGAGATCCCATCATCAATGGGTATGAAATCGGAGTGTACGCCGATCTTCTCCACTCTCCGGACGATCTCGTCGCCGATGAAGCCTGCCACGAATCCCAGGGCCGTGCTGTCGATCCCCAGGTTTTTCAGGATCGTGGATACGTTGATCCCTTTTCCGCCGGGGAGGAGAAGCTCGGAGCAGGTCCGGTTTGTCAGGCCGAGCCGGAAGTCGTCAACAGAAACGATGTAATCCAGCGAAGGATTAAAAGTAACGGTATAGATCATTTGGATTTCCTCCATTTCTTTTATGACCCCAGTATACAACCAAATTCGGTCAAAATCAATCGTAAAAAATCACATAAATCACGATCGGATTTGATATAGTTTGCACAAAAGTGATTTAAAATGATTGGGTTTGACGGAACAAAGGAAGGGAGACCGGTGTGACGGTCGTTTTCGGCAGCGTTGTTTTCCCGTGGTTGTATATGACAGGAAAACCGTTTATAATCATTATGGGGACACAAAAAGGATCCCCCGATCAGACAGAAGATAAAACGGCGAGGTGGGTATGTTTTGAAAACAAACAAATATGAAATCGATATGTGCAACGGGACGATACTGGATAAGCTGGTGTCCTTTTCCGTGCCGCTCATGCTGACAAGTATCCTTCAGCTGCTTTTCAACGCGGTGGATATCATCGTGGTAGGACGGTTCAGCGGCAGTTCATCGCTGGCGGCGGTGGGGTCGACGACGGCGCTCATCCATATTTTTACCAACTTGTTCATCGGCGTATCGCTGGGGGCGAACGTGCTGGCGGCCAGGTATTTCGCGACAGGCAGGAAAGAAGAAATGTCGGGCGCGGTGCATACAGCCATCGCCTTCGCTCTGTTGAGCGGTATCGTCATGGTGTTCGTCGGCGTGGGGATATCCCGGCCGGCCCTGGAACTTATGGATACGCCGGACGATGTGATCGGGAAATCCGTGACCTACATGAGCATTTATTTCTGCGGCATGCCTTTTTTCATGCTGTACAATTACGGCGCCGCCATCCTTCGGGCGGTGGGCGATACGAAGCGTCCGCTGGTCTTTCTCGCGGTGGCGGGCATGGCCAACGTGGTCCTGGACCTTCTGCTGGTGATCGTCATCCCGCTGGACGTGGCCGGCGTGGCCATCGGAACGGTGGCGTCCCAGATGGTTTCCTGCGTCCTTGTGCTGTGGTGCCTGTATCGGACGGAAGGCAGTTATCAATTGCGGTTTAGCCGGCTTAAGATCCGGTGGATCTATCTGAAACGTATCTTTCAGGTGGGTATTCCCGCCGGCATCCAAAGCACGGTGATCAATTTTTCCAACGCCCTGCTCCAGTCGTCGGTCAACTCTTTTGGTTCCATAGCCATGGCCGGATATACGGCGGCCAACAATATCATGAGCTTCCTTTACGCGGCGGTGAACGCGGTCACCCAGGCGTGCATGAGCTTCACCAGCCAGAATTACAGCGTGGGAAAACATAAACGTATGGATAAGATCCTTCTGGAATGTCTGTTCTTATCGGTCTGCTTCGCCCTGGCGCTGGGCGTGGGCGCCTACGTGTTCGGGACGGGATTGCTGGGGATCTATTCATCGGAGGCGGAGGTGATCCGCTGCGGCCTGGAAATATTGTCCATCACGACCGTGCCCTATTTCCTGTGCGGCATCATGGATCTTATCCCGGGGGCTTTAAGAGGAATGGGCAGATCCGCTGTGCCCATGGTGCTGTCCGTGATCGGGACGGTGGGCGTGCGCGTTTTATGGATCTACGTGTTCTTTCCTGACCATCGGTCATTATATTTCCTGTTCATATCGTATCCCGCGTCATGGATCGCCACGATCCTCATGCAGGTGGTCTGCTACCTGTTTGTCCGAAAACAGTGCTACCGGGAAATGAAGCTTAAATATTGACTCCGCAAAACAGTTGTTTTACAATGAATTCAGCAGGATAAACGGGCAGGCTTCCGGCGCGGGGCCTGCCGCCGTGTGAGAAGAGGAGGAAGAGAGATGGCGAAAGACTGCGCGAAGATCGCTGCCGAGATCATCCGTCTGGCAGGGGGAAAAGAGAATATCCGTTCAGCCGCCTACTGCGCGACGCGTTTGAGGCTGATCCTTGTGGACAGGGCAAAAGTCAATGAAAAAGAAATGGAAGAAGTGGAAGGCGTGAAGGGTACCTTTTTCAACGCCGGACAGTTCCAGGTCATACTGGGCAGCCAGGCGGCCGACGTATACGCGGAAGCGATCGGGATGGGCGTCAGCGCGGCGACCAGCGACGACATAAGATACATCTGATACCGATCATTTTTAAGACAGACACGGGCGGAGGACCTGAAGTGTTTCAGACCTTCCGCCCGTATTTTTTTACATCAGCCCAAGTCCCTTGGCGACGATCATGATGAAATCCTGTACGTTGGTCACGATGGTGGTGGCGGCCAGGCTGCCCCGGTCAAGGAGCTTGTTGACCACGAACTCATCCGCGTCCACGGTGTAGAGGAAGACCGGACGGACGGTGCCGTCTTCAAGGACACGATACGACGGCGTCATATTGCCGGTGGCGATGGTGTGGAGCATGGTGGCCAGGCAGATCACGGTGGTGGCTTTTTTCACCATGGAGCGCATGGCGGTCTGCCCCTCGTAGGCGTTCCCGATCACTTCCGGAAGGGGGCCGTCGTCCCGGATGGAGCCGGTCAGGACATAGGGCACCTGGTTTTTCACGCAGCTGTACATGATGCCGTCCGTGAGCGCGTAGTCGTCGATGAAACGGGCGATGGACCCGCTGCGCCGCACCCGGTTGATCACGTCCAGATGGTTGTAATGGCCGCCCGGCTGGGACTTTTGCGTGTAAATGTCCTGGCCGAGAGCGGTGTGGAACATGGCGCCCTCCAGATCGTGGGTGGCCAGGGCGTTCCCGGCCATAAGGCCGTCCACGTATCCGGCTTCCACCATGGCCTGCATGGCTCTGCGGGCGTCGGCGTCAAAGGAAAAAGCCGGGCCCATGACCCACAGGATGTTGCCATGCTCCCGTTCGTATTTTAAAAGTTCAAAAAGCCGGTCATAGTCTCTGGCGAAGGACGTCTCCCGGCTGCGGCCCTGACGAAAGACGAACTGGTCCGCGTCGTCCGCCTCCGGATCCTCAAACCCGGCGCTGTGCAGATAGATGCCTTCCTCCGCGTTTTCCGTCCGGCCGATGATCACCTTGTCGCCGGCTTTCAAGTTGCGGTTTTCGATCACTTCCAGCTCTTTTCCCCGGATGACCACGCTGGAATCCATCCGGCTTTCTTTCGCCAGTGTCCATACGCCGTCGATCTTAAAATATTCGGGATACATGGAAGTGCTGTGGTAGTTTTCCGGGGCCACGCCGTCCATGGTCACGGTCTCCCAGGCCGCGTCCGGCGCGTTTTTGAATGTATCGAGGGAAAAATCAGGGTGTCGGTATTCGGGTAATCGAAACATAGGGTAAACCTCTCTTTAATGGATTTCAGCGGCTGTATACACATTCGCCGCCGATGTACGTCCGGATGACCCGGATCGAGTGGATAGCTTCAGAAGGAACGGCCAGGATATCGTCGCTCAGTACGGCGAAATCCGCCGCGTAACCGGGAGCGAGCATGCCGGCGTTCGGAAAGCCCGCGGCACGGGCGGAACCCACCGTATAAAGCCGCAGCGCGTCCGCGATGGCGACCCGGTTTTGAGCGCCGCAGTCCGTGCCGTCGGCGGCCCGGCGGGTGACGGAAAGGGCAAGGCCGGGGAAAGGATCGGATGGAACAGCCCAGAACGTGGCCGGCGCGTCCGTGGAAAAGCCGGTCAGGACGCCCGCGTTGAGCAGGCGCGGGAAAGGATAGGTCTGTTTTGTGCGTTCCGCCCCGAGATTGGCCACGTAGCTGGCGCTTTCCGCGTAAAGGAAGATGGGCTGGGTGACAAAAGCGATACCGTGGGACGCCGCCTTTCGGATGCTTTCTTCGGAAGGCTCCGTCACATGCTCGATACGGACGTAAGGTATGTCCTCCCGTGTCCAGGGTGTTTCCAGGCAGGCCCGGTCGATCATGCGGCGGATGGCCCGGGAACCCATGGCGTGCATGGACAGCTGGCACCGGTTCTTTTTGCAGAAATCAATGGCGGACTCCATAAGAGCGTCGCTGCAGACGCATATGCCCCGATCGTCGTCGCTGCCTTTGTAAGGCCGGTCCATCCAGGCGGTCCGTCCGGATATGCTCCCGTCGCCGATCAGCTTCAGGCCGGCGGCAAAGATCTGCCGGTTCCGGTCCATCCTCTCGGCCGGCAGCGTAAAAGCCGGATCGTCGGCGAAAAAGTCCCACATGTAGTAGATGCCGGTCTTTTGCCGGAACCCTTTTTCGGCCGCGGCCATGTAAATGGGATAATTGTCGGAAGCGTCCAGATTGCCCATGTCGCAGATGGCCGTTATGCCCTGGGACGTGAGCAGTTCGCCCAGTTCCAGCAGGTTGGCCACCTTCTGTTCTTCGGACGCGATGGGCAGCAGGGGAGCCAGCAGGTTCCGGGCGTTTTCTTTCAATATGCCGGTGGGCTCGCCGGAAGCGTCCCGCTCGATCTCGCCGCCCGGCGGATCCGGCGTGTTCCGGTCAATGCCGGCCAGCTTCAACGCCATACTGTTGACACACCGTATATGGGCGCAGGTCCGCATGATGGACACCGGCGCGTCGGCGCATCCCCGGTCCAGATCGTACCGGTTGGGGGAACGCTTTTCCGCCAGCCCCTGTTCGTCATATCCCCAGCCCTCGATCCACTGGCCGGGACCTTGCTGCTGCCGTTGGGACCGTATGGCCCGGACCAGGTCTTCAATGGAACGGATCTTCGGCGGCATGGCCGTGATCTGTTTCCGAAGATCGGCCAGCATGACCGGGTGCATATGGGCGTCCACGAAACCGGGGATCGCCCGCCGGCCTTTAAGGTCGACGGTCCGGGAAGGACGGGACGTCAGGGAAAAGGGAAGATCCTGTCCCCGACCGATCCAGACGACGCGGCCGTCCTGTACGGCCATGGCGTCGGCTTCCGGCATGGACACATTGGATGTAAAGATCTTTCCGTTGGTAAAAATCGTTAAATCAGATCCAGACATGGTTGTTCACCTCTTTATAATAGATATGATAACAGAACAGACAATTTTTGTCAGGAAAAACGGCAAAAAACTTGCGGTTTTTTGCGAAAAGTGGTAACATATAGAATAATTATGCACATAGAGATTATATTTATGAACCGACGACTCCGGGCGGTAAGAAGCCCGGAGTTTTTATATGAAGACAAAGGGAGAGACGAGTATGGGTATATCGGCAGAGACGATACGCGAAAAAGCGAAAGCCCTGGAAGATCAGATCGTCAGGGACCGGCGGACGATCCACCGGTTTCCGGAGATCGGCACCGATCTTCCCAGGACAAGCGGGTATGTGAAAAAAAGGCTGGAAGAAATGGGGATTGGGTGGCAGGACTGCGGCGGGCCGCTCCCGGAAAAAATGACCCGCGATTTTATGGAAGCCGGCTTTCCCAGGATGGAAAAAGAGACCGGCGTGACAGCTCTCATCGGACAGGGGACGCCCTGTATCCTTTTGCGGGCGGACATGGACGCCCTGCCCATAAAGGAGTGGGGCGATCTGCCGTTTGCCTCTGAAAACGACGCCGGGCATATGTGCGGCCATGACAGCCATACGGCCATGCTCCTTGGGGCGGCGGCCATATTAAAACAGCTGGAGCCGGAATTAAAAGGAAGCGTCCGGCTCATGTTCCAGCCCGGCGAGGAGACCGGCGCCGGCGCCCGGCTGATGGTGGAAGACGGGATACTGGAAAATCCCAAGGTGGACGCCGCTTTCGGCATGCACGTCCAGACGGTTGAGGAAACCGGGAAAGTCGGGTATACGGTGGGCGTGGGCTCCGCGTCTTTGGATACGTTCATCCTGAAGATCAAAGGGAAGGGCGGGCACAGTTCCCAGCCCCAGCTTTGCGTGGATCCGCTCATGGTCATGAACCAGGTCTATCAGGCGGTCAATCTGCTGGCGACGCGGGAAGCCGATCCGGCAGCCATGGTCGCGCTGACCTGCGGCGTGGCGAAGGGCGGGACAGCCGTCAACATCATCCCGGACGAGGCGCAACTTCATATCGGCCTGCGCACATTGAACGTGGAAGCGGCCGAGCATCTGAAAAAGCGCATACCGGAGGTCATCGACCATTACGTGAAGGCGTGGAACGCCGACTACGATCTGACGGTCTTTCATACACCCTGCACCTGTACCGATGAAGCCCTCTGCCGCGAGCTGGTTCCCGCGGTGGAAGCGATCGTGGGAGAGGGAAGGGTACATGAGATACCGGCCATGACCGGAACGGAAGATTTCGGATACGTGACGGCAAATGTGCCGGGAATGTTCGCGTTCATCGGCGCGGGCGCGCCGGGAAACGCGCCGCTACACAGTCCGAAAATGGTTCTGGATGAAGATGTGCTGCCCATCGGCGCGGCCGTTTACGCGGGCGTGGCGATCCGGTGGCTGGAAGATCGGGCCGGCGAGAAGGAGGATGGAAGAAATGGATAAAAAAACAGCGCGGGGTTTTCATATGCCCCATGTATTCGTCATATTGCTCATCATCATGCTGTTTGTCGTGCTGCTTTCCTATATCATACCAAGCGGTTCCTATGAACGGATCACGGAAAGCGGGACAGGGATGACGGTGATCGACCCGGACACTTTCCAATATGTGGAAAATGAAACGCCGATCGCTTTCATGGATTTTTTTGAAGCGGTCTATAACGGATTTGTCAACGGCGCCACGATCATGGGCACTCTGTTCATCAGCTCCGGCATGATCTATCTGCTGGAGATCAGCGGCGCCTTCGGGGCCGGTATCCACGTCATACTGGAACGGACAAAAGGGAAAGAGTTTTCCGTCGTCTGCATCTTTTATACGATCTTTGTCATCTTCGGCGTGCTCGGATACGGCGAGGCGGCCTATCCTTTTTATCCGCTGGCGGTGACCATCGGTTTCGCCCTGGGCTATGACCGGATGGTGGGAACGGGCCTTGCCATCGTGGGGAGCACGGTGGGCTTTACATCCGGCCTGATGAACACGTTTACCACAGGCGTGGCCCAGCAGATCGTGGGCCTGCCCCTGTTTTCCGGCATCGGGTTCCGGGCGGTGGGCCTGGCCGTGTTTTACCTCATCGGCCTGACAGGGCTTTATACTTATTGCCGCAAGATCAAAAAAGATCCCAGCCTCAGCCTGGTGAGCGCGGAATATATGGGGCAGAAAAAAGAAGACCGGATGGAGAACATGGAAGATATGACGCCCCGAAGGGTGCTGGGCCTGCTCGTTTTCCTCGGCATCATCATCACCCAGGGCTACGGCTGCATCCGTCTGGGCTGGTCCTTCCCCCAGATCGGCGCGATCTATGTCATCATGGGCATCCTGCTGGCGGTCATTTTCCAGATCGGCCCAAGCAAAGCCTGCCAGCTTTTCTGTCAGGGCGCCGTCCGGGTATTTCCCGCCGTTTTCGCGGTAGGTCTGGCCCAGTCAGTGGTCGTGCTCATGAACCAGGCCTGCATCATGGATACCATCGTCCATGGCATGTCGGCCCTTCTGGAAAATAAAAGCGCCATACTGGCGCTGCTGATCATCTTTGTATTTGTCACCCTGTTCAATTTCCTCGTGGTGTCCGGAAGCGGCAAAGCGGTCATCGTCATGCCCATCCTCCAGCCCCTTGGAAAGATCCTCCATATCAACCAGCAGGTGCTGGTGCTGACCTACCAGTACGGGGACGGCATCACAAACAGCTTCTGGCCGGGCAGTTCCCTTGTCCAGCTGGCCATGTGCGGTGTGGACTACGGCGCCTGGATCAAATTCTGCTGGAAGATCTATCTGTCCTTTATCGTCAGCGCGTTCCTGCTCGTCATGGTCGCCTACGGTATCGGTTACGGCCCGTTTTGATCCGGTCGCGCGGACCGGGCCGTCTGGCCCGGCGCTTTCCCGGCCGCCCGACGACGAAAAAATATTTGGGATCTGGATGAAAACAAAATGCTGTACTGTTCTGAATTTGTGATATAATTAGATTATCTTGTCTAAATATACAGAAATCTGAACGGCAATATCTTTTCAGCAGAAAGAAGCGCGTGTTTATTATAAAAAAAGCCCGGAAGCCATGACCATATGGGAACGCCCGATCCGTACATATATTGAGACGGCCTTAAAACATATAAGTCCGGAGGATAGCTGCGCCCTTTTTCTCATCTGCTTTGATGCCGGGGACATGCCAGACGGCACATGTCCAGCGGCGGAAGCGATCGAGGAACAGGGGCGCTTTCTTTCTGCCCTTTTCCGGGCGACGGACATCATAGGCCGGAATGATACGTGCGAATGGGTCGTTTTTATATGCGGCAGCCTGACGGAAGCGGCGGTGACCCAAAAAGCGGAAATGATCCGGGAAAAAGCGGCGGAACAGGGCTGGCGGGCCTTTGTCG
>CALWEE010000008.1 GCA_944376975.1 uncultured Lachnospiraceae bacterium | reverse complement strand
GGAACTTCCCGGCGTGTCCATCTATGAAGACTATGTGCGCCAATATGAGGACAGTAAATATTTTTCCAATATAACCGGTTATTGCGGCGAGATATCCCAGGAAGAACTGGCCGCTTATGAAGAAGCGGGAAACGACACCTATTCTTCCGGCGATATCATCGGAAAGACCGGTATCGAACAACGATTTGAAGAACAGCTCCACGGTACGAAAGGCAGCGAGACCGTCTATGTGGACAGTCTGGGAAGCGTGCTCGAAGTCGCCGAGCGGACCGAATCCACGCCCGGAGACAACCTGTATCTGAGCATCGACAAAGACTATCAGATGAAAGGCTACGATCTGCTGGAAGAGGAGATCGCCGGCCTTCTCCTGGAACATCTGGGCAAAGAAGACGGCGATCCGGAAAAGATCTACATGCAGGATGTCTACGCGGCTCTGATCGACAACGGCATCATCGATCTGGAACATTTCCAGGAAAGGGACGCCACCGAACTTGAGCAGTCCATGCACGACCGTTATCTTTCTGTCGTGGACGCCAGGCTCGACCAGGCGCGGGCCCTGCTGAACGGTTCCAACAGCAAAACATATAACGCTGTCACGGACGAAGAACGGGAATATATCGACCTGATCGAAAATATAATAGAAAGTGAAAGTATCCTGGACACATCGAAACTGTCTTCCGCGGATGACGCTATGTCCCGATGGTCCGTTGGAACGGCAAGCCTTTACGAATATCTGCATTACGCCATCGGAAAAGGCGCCGTAAACATGGACGCGCTGGAGATCGACAGTAAATATCTGGATTCCTCCCAGATCTATGACGCCATGACCGAATATATCGTCATGGAACTGGAGGGCAGTCACAGTTTTAAGAAGATCGTTTATCACTACATGCTGGAAGACGGCACCATAAACGGTACCCAGATCTGCCTGCTGCTTTACGATCAGGGCATCCTGGAAGAAGACGACGCGTATGAACGTCTGCAGGCCGGGACGCTTGGCAGCTACGATTTCATGATCGAAAAGATCACCAAGCTGGAGATCACGCCGGATATGCTGGCCCTTGATCCCTGTTCCGGCTCCCTTGTGGTGACCGATCCCAACAACGGGGAAGTGCTGGCTCTCGTATCGTATCCCAGCTATGACGCCAACCGCATACAGGAAAGCGCTTACTACGCGTCTTTGCTTGAGAACGCGTCCCTTCCCCTTTATAACCGGGCAACCATGCAGCGGACCGCGCCCGGATCCACTTTTAAGATGATCACAGCCGCGGCCGGCCTGGAGGAAGGTGTCATTTCCACCGATACATATATCATGGATCAGGTCACCTTTGAAAAGGTGGAGCCCCACGCCAACTGCTGGTCCAAAGTGGGCCACGGTTCCATTGAAGTGACCGACGCGATCAAAGAATCCTGCAACTATTTCTTCTATGAAGTTGGCTACCGGCTCGGCATTACGGAAAACGGCACCTACAGTTCGGAATACGGCATATCCCGGCTTCAGGAATATATGCGGATGTTCGGCCTGGACCGCGCCTCCGGCATAGAACTGGAAGAGATCGAGCCGAACATGTCCGATACCGACTCGGTCCTTTCATCCATCGGTCAGGCGCGGAACAGTTACGCGCCTTCCCAGATCGCCCGTTACATCACGGCCGTCGCCAGCAAAGGCGACCTGTACAACCTGTCCATCCTGGACAAGCTGACCGATCCCAACGGCAATCTGATCGAAGACTACACGCCGGAACTGTTGGATCATATCGAGTTTAAAAAGTCCACATGGGACGCGATATTTGAAGGCATGTACAAAGTGATCGGAAACGGTTCATTTTATCCGATCTTTTCCGATCTGGATCTGGGAGTCGCCGGAAAATCGGGGACCGCTCAGGAAGATATGAGCCGGCCGGACCACGGCCTGTTCGTTTCCTTCGCCCCCTATGACGATCCCCAGGTGACCGTCACCGTCGTGCTTCCTTTCGGCTACGGCTCGTCCAACTCGGGAAGCGTGGCCAAACATATGCTTTCCTATATATTCCACCAGGAAGAAGCGGGCACCGGCGAGCGTACAGCCGCCGAAGTTTCCGGCATCACCATACAAGATTAAGGCAGCGCCTGATATACCAATGAAAAGAAAATTCATCTTTCATTGGAGGTAAGACCATTATGTGTGAAGTTATCGTGATCACATCGGGAAAAGGCGGCGTCGGTAAGACCACATCCACCGCCAATATCGGCATGGGACTGGCCCGGCTGGACAAGCGGGTCGCCCGTGTGGATACCGATATCGGCCTGCGCAACCTGGACGTGATCCTGGGCCTTGAAAACCGGATCATCTACAATCTGGTCGATGTCATCGAAGGCACCTGCCGGCTTAAACAGGCGCTGATCCGGGACAAGCGTTACGCCAACCTTTTTCTGCTCCCGTCCGCGCAGACCCGGGACAAGACAAGCGTCTCCCCGGAGCAGATGAAAAAACTGGTGGATCAGATGCGGGAGGACTTTGATTATGTGCTCCTGGACTGTCCGGCAGGCATTGAACAAGGGTTTAAGAACGCCATTGCCGGAGCCGACCGGGCGCTCATCGTTACCACGCCGGAAGTATCGGCCATAAGGGACGCGGACCGGATCATCGGCCTGCTCCAGGCCAGCCATATACGGAAGATGGAGCTGATCGTCAACCGGATCCGTTTCGACATGATCCGCACCGGCGAGATGATGTCCTTAGAAGATATCGTCGAAATCCTTTCCGCGGACCTGATCGGCGCCGTCCCGGACGATGAGAATGTGGTCATCGCCACCAATCAGGGCGAACCCCTCGTCGGCAAGCATACGATGGCCGGACAGGCTTATCAGAACATATGTCTTCGGATAACAGGCGAAAATGTCCCCCTTCTGGCAACCCGTTACCAGGGCGGCCTGTTCCGCCGCCTCACACATTTTTTCGCGCGCGGGTAGGTGAGTGAAACATGCGTCTGTTCCATTGGTTCCGCTCGAAACGTTCCGGTGAGACCGCCAAAAGACGGCTGAAAGTCCTTTTGGTATCCGACAGGGCAGACTGCTCATCGGAACTGATCAACAGCATAAAAACAGATATCATACAGGTATTATCCAAATACATGGATGTGGACAAAGACCATCTGGAAGTGTCCATCGTTCAGCGGCCAGACGAAAAAACCGGTGAAAACCATCCGGCAGTGGTCGCCCGGGTACCGTTTAAAGAAATAAACAAGGTGATCTGCTAATGAACAAAACGTTATACCCCCGATTACATTTACTGAATTACAACCTGAAACATTACGATCTTCGACTGGTCGTCCTCGTGGCGGCGGCTTCCATCCTGGGCGTTTTTGTCATCGAAAGCGCCGCGGAAGGGTTCGCCAGCCGTCAGATCTTCGGCCTGATCGTGGGTTTTGCCGTCCTGGTCATCGTTTCGCTGATCGATTTTAATTTTATACTTGAATTTCACTGGCCGATGTATATCTTCGGCATATTGATCCTTCTGGCCGTCCTGTTTTTCGGCGTTACGGTCAATAACGCGAGACGCTGGTTCTCCCTGGGGCCGCTTGGCAACATCCAGCCCAGTGAATTCTGCAAGATCATCATGATCTTGTTCCTGGCCCGGCTTATTGCCGACCACAAAGAAACGATCAACCGTTTCCGTACGCTTTTATGGATGGGTCTTTTGTATATGATCCCGGTGTTTCTGATCTACAAGGAGCCGAACATGTCCACGACGCTGGTCTATCTGTTCCTTTTCGTGATCATGATATTCGTCGGCGGGCTGAGCTACAAGTTCATCGGCAGGTTCCTCATGTGCACCGTGCCGGTGGGCGCGTTCCTTGTATGGTATATCCAGCAGCCCTTCCAGATATTGCTGCACGGTTATCAGCTTAACCGGATCCTGGCCTTTTTGAACCCGGAAGACTATCAGCTCACCACCGCGAACCAGCAGTACAATTCGATCATGGCCATCGGTTCCGGCATGCTCACAGGCAAAGGACTCAACAACAATACGATCACTTCCGTGAAAGGCGGAAATTTCATATCGGAACAGCAAACGGACTTCATCTTTTCCGTTATCGGCGAAGAGCTGGGATTTGTGGGAAGCTGCGTGACGATCCTTTTGCTGGCGTTCATCGTCTTTGAATGTTTCCGCGTGGCCCGGGATACCGCGTCCATGACCGGCCGGCTCATCGCCTCCGGCATCGGCGCGATGATCGGGATCAACACATTCGTGAACATCGGCGTCGCCATGGGGCTGCTGCCCAACACGGGGCTTCCCCTGCCGTTCATCAGTTACGGCCTGAGCGCGCTGTTGAGCAATATGATCGGTATTGGGATCGTCATAAATATAGGTTTGCAAAAAAGCAGGAGGTAAAGGGGTATGAAAATCGGTTTGATCGCGCATAACTCAAAGAAAAAACTGATGCAGAATTTCTGCATCGCTTATCGGGGCATCCTGGCGAAAAATGAGCTGTTCGCCACAGGCACGACCGGCAGGCTGATCGAGGAGGCCGCGAACCTGACTGTCCACAAATATCTGGCAGGACATCTGGGCGGAGAGCAGCAGCTGGGGGCTCAGATCGAACACAACGACATCGACCTTGTCATATTCCTGCGAGACCCGCTGACTGCGGCGCCCCGGGAGCCGGATATCCACGCCATCGTTCAGTTGTGTGACAGCCGGAATATCCCCATCGCCACCAACCTGGCGACAGCGGAGCTTCTGATCAAAGCCCTTGACCGGGGAGATCTGGCATGGAGAGAATTATACAAATAGGTGATGAATCATGAAAAAAAGATACGCGGGAATCTTATTCTCCCTGAGTTTTATCGTTGCCCTGACCGGATGCGCGTCTTCCGGATCGCTGATCAAGTCTTATTCTGACACGATCCTGTCCGACACCTCATCCATCGTCAGCAGCAACCAGATCGAAGCGACCGATTTCATGGCCACTTCCCTTGTGATCTTTCCAAAGGAGGGCGCTTCTCTCAGCGTCCCGGAAAGCGCGGAGGAGACCGGTGAGACGCAGGATGGCGTATACACGGAAACGGAAAGCGAGACGGAAGATGGCGCCGATCCGAATATGGAAACAGAAGAAACCGGCGAAACACAAGCGCCTGAGGAGGCGCAGGAAGAACTCCAGCTTGAGTCCGGCGCGGCGCTGCTTGCCGGCATCGACAGCCTGGAGGGCCTTTACGCGAAAAATATTTATGAGAGAAGAGCGCCAGCCAGTCTGACCAAACTGATGACCGCGCTGCTCGTGCTGGAAAACTGTGACTTTAACGAGGAAGTCACCTTTACTGAAGACATGGTCGTCACCGAACCGGACGCTTCCCTGTGTTATCTGGAAGTAGGCGATGTGCTCACGGTAAAGCAGCTTTTCTATGGCCTGATGATCCAAAGCGGCAACGACGCGGCAAATGCCCTCGCCATCCACGTGGCGGGCAGCATCGAAGCCTTCTGCGACATGATGAACGTACGGGCCAAAGAACTGGGCTGCGCGGACACCCATTTCGTCAATCCCAACGGGCTCCACGACGACGACCATTACACATCCGCTTACGATATCTACCTTATGCTCAACGAATGTCTGAAGCATGAGGATTTTATCACCGCCATCCGGCAGACGGAGTATACGGCCGTATACGAAAACGCTTCCAAAGAGACCGTATCCATGGATTATACAACGACCAATCAGTATTTCCTGGACTACTATGATTATCCGCCCAACGTGAAGGTGATCGGCGGCAAGACCGGCACGACCAACGAAGCGGGCCGGTGCCTCGCCCTGTATGTCACCAACGACTCCGGTCAGGGATTCATTTCCATCATACTGGGGGCCTGGGACGGAGATATGCTTTATTCTGAAATGAATGAGCTGTTGAACAAAATCCCGAATTAATCATTGAATTTTCAGTCATTTTATACTATAATGAGGGTAGCTGATACGCGGAACACTAGAGGGACTTATAGAGGAGGAGATTATAATGATACAGATCATATCAGGTGTTAAAGGTAAAGGCAAAACAAAATATTTGATCCAGAAAGCAAACGAAAACGTCAAAGAAGCGACAGGCAACGTTGTCTATCTTGATAAAAATATCAAACATATGTTTGAACTCAGCAACCGGATCCGTCTCATCAACACAAGCGATTATCCGCTGGATACATACGACGCGTTTCTCGGTTTTGTATGCGGTCTGATCTCACAGGACCATGACCTGGAAGCTATGTATCTTGACAGTTTCCTCACTATTTCTTCTGTTACGGATGATTATGTCGGCTACGTTCTTTCCAAATTAAACGATATTTCGTCCAAGTTCAACGTTGATTTCGTGATCAGCATTTCCATGGACGCCGACACTTTGCCGGAAGAGTTCAGAGACAATATCATCATTTCACTGTGATCCATACGAACGGAAACAGCAGGGGCTTATGTACGTGGCATAAGCCCCTTTTTTTCTGTTACTCCGAACGCAGTTTCCAGAACAGGACGATCGCGTACAGTCCGGCAATGCCCACAACGGCATAGACGATCCGGCTGATCACAGAAAGTGTTCCAAAAAGAAGGGAAACGACGTCCAGATTGAAAAATCCGATAAGTCCCCAGTTGATGGCGCCGATGATGATCAGGGTCAGCGCCAGGACATCTAACCAGTTTTTTTCCATCTTTTCTCATACCTCCTGCCATAAGTATCCGCAATAAAACGATAAAATATTCATTTATGATGAAAT
Organism: uncultured Lachnospiraceae bacterium; assembly: GCA_944376975.1. Taxonomy (GTDB): domain Bacteria; phylum Bacillota; class Clostridia; order Lachnospirales; family Lachnospiraceae; genus Frisingicoccus. The sequence continues at coordinate 12,928 of CALWEE010000008.1, read as the reverse complement.
TGGTCTTTAAATATCCGCGCAAAACCGCTATAATAGAGAGATATGATGGAGAAAGACAGATATTATAAGTATTCCGATTATTTGAAAAAACATTACGGCGTCCGGGTATATAAACTGCCGGTCAACCTTCCCATTACCTGTCCGAACCGGATCGGTAAACCGGGCTGTACCTTTTGTTCGGAAAAGGGGACCGGGTTCGAGGCCATGCCGGCAACTGTCCCCATCGCCAGACAGCTCGAGGCGACCCGGGAACATATCCGGGGCCGATATAAGGCCGAAAAGTTCATCGCCTATTTCCAGAATTATACCAATACCTATATGCCGCTTTCCCTTTTTTCACAGTATATGGAGGAAGCCGCCAATGTGGACGACGTGGTCGAGATCGCCGTATCTACCCGGCCGGACTGCGTATCCGATCCTTATCTTGACGAACTGGCCCGCCTGTCCGAAAAAAAGGGCGTCGGCATATGTATCGAACTGGGACTCCAGACCGCCAATTATCATACGCTGGACCGTATCAACCGCGGTCACGGCCTGGCGGAATATATGGACGCCATGGGACGCGTCCGTTCCCGCGGTTTTTCTTCCTGCACCCATGTGATCCTCAATCTGCCGGGCGACCGTCCAAGAGATTGCGTGGAGACCGCCAAGATCGTTTCCGTCCTGGGAACGACCCTTGTCAAGATCCACTCCCTTTATATCGCGAAGGACAGCCCCATGGCCGCGGATTACCTGGCCGGGAAGCTGGATCCTGGAACAAAAGAAGACTATTTTGAAAGACTGCGGCTTTTTCTGGAATACCTGTCTCCGGACATCGGAGTGGAACGTCTTTTTTCCCGTATACCTGGACCCGATTCCCTGTTCTCCAACTGGGGCACGAGCTGGCGCAGGCTGATGGATGAGTTTTTATCTTACCTTACGGCCGCCGGAAGCTATCAGGGAAAATGTTTTGATTACACCAATGGCAGCGCGTTAAGAGGTGCGTTTTAATGACTGGAGAGAATATTGTGCCAAACGGTACATTACCTGAAAAAAAACATCCGTTCAAACTGAATATCGGTTTTGTGATCTTCGGGATCATATTTATCTACCTGACCATCACCGTGATCGTCAATCTGTTAAAGCCTTCCATATCTGTCGTCCGGGTGGAATCCGGGCGGATCGTGGACAGTTCCCACTATACAGGCGTCTGCCTGAGAGAAGAAGAAGTGGTCAACGCGTCCGGGAACGGCTATATCAACTATTATGTGGGCGAAGGCGACAAGGTGGCTGTCGACGGCAACGTCTACCTGCTGAGCAGTCAGGCGCCGGACACGGACACGGCCGATCTGACGGTGGACACATCCTCCGCCGGAAACTATACCCAGATCCGGGACGCGGTCTCTGTTTTCAGTACCAATTACAGCGACAGCCAGTACGTCCAGGTCTATTCCCTGGAATATCAGCTGCAAAGCCTCTCCACCGAATTCCTGAGCGCGGCGAAGATCCACGCCTTTGAAGAAAGCGGAAGCCAGTCCGCCTCCGGTTCCGTTGTTCCGACCGATACGAGCGGCATCGTCTCATATTGCTATGACGGGATGGAGGGCGTGACAAAACGCGATCTGACCGCGGACGTGTTCAACGACAGCGGATACGAAAAGCATCAGACCGATCCCTATACTTATATCGAGAGAGGCGAACCGGCCTACAAGATCGTGCACAGCAGCACCTGGTCCGTGGCCATACAGGTAAGCGAGGCGGAGGCCGAGCGTCTGGAAGAAGCCGAGACCGTCACCCTTGTTTTTTCAAAGGAAAACCTGAAGACGACCGCGTCCGCGGAGGTGCTCCGGAAAGACGACGGTATATACGCCATACTGACGACCAACGAATACATGGTCCGTTATATATCGGAACGCTACGTGGATATCGAGATCGTATACGATGAAGCGGAAGGACTGAAGATCCCCGCCTCCTCCCTCGTGAAAAAAGATTTTTACAGGATCCCGATACACTATCTCATCGAGGACAATACCTCTTACGAATTCGGATTTTACTGTGAACATGTCAATGAAGAAGGGGAGACCGTGGCCGACTTCAGGACGGACGCCATATACTACCAGGATGACAACTATTTTTACGTCAGCACCGACGAATTCAGCCTCGGCGATTATATCGGGAAAGTGGGGACCAACGAAAACGGGGAGGACACCCGTTACCGTATCGGCGCCACCAGCCAGCTTGACGGCGTATACAACGTGAACAGAGGGTACGCCCTGTTCGAGATCGTCAACGTCCTTTATGAAAACGGCGACTACTGCATCGTACAGGAAAACCTGAATTACAGCGTCGCCCTTTATGACAATATCGTACTCAACGGCGAGACCGTTTCAGAAGATCAGATCGTATATTAGGAGATGAAGTAGGATGCTCAAAGAAAATGTGGAACAGGTTCGGGAAAAGATCCGGGCGGCCTGCCTCCGGTCCGGACGGGATCCGAAAGAAGTGACGCTGATCGCGGTGAGCAAGACCAAACCGGTCAGCGACATCTATGAAGCCATGGACACAGGGATCGTGGATTTCGGCGAGAACAAAGTCCAGGAACTGACCGAGAAATACGAAACGATCAAACAGCCTCTTAACTGGCACATGATCGGCCACCTGCAGCGCAACAAAGTCAAATATATCGTTGATAAGGTCAAGTTGATCCATTCCGTGGATTCCTACCGGCTGGCTGAACAGATCAGCAAAGAAGCCGTAAAGAAAAACGTGGACGTGGACATCCTGATCGAAGTCAACGTGGCGGAAGAGGAGAGCAAATTCGGTATGAGCGCCGAGGAAACGACCCGTCTTGTACGGGACGCGGCCGCCCTTCCCGGTATCCATGTGCGCGGATTGATGACCGTGGCGCCTTTTACCGATGATCCGGAAGATAATCGGGGCTATTTCCGCGATTTGAAACAATTAGCAGTTGACATTGACCGGAAAAACATTGATAATGTTACTATGAGCGTTTTGTCGATGGGTATGACCGGAGACTACGAAGTGGCCATAGAAGAAGGGGCTACCCTTGTCCGCGTGGGCACCGGGATCTTCGGCGCCAGGAATTATCATTAAGGAGACGGGTTATGAGTAATGTTTTTGATAAATTTTTGAATATGATGCACATGAATGACGACGACGATTACGATGACGATTATAACGATTTCGAAGACGACGGCATGGACGATGAAGAAGATTTTGAAGACATCCCCGCGCCGGTCGTAAAGAAGAAAGCCGCCCGTAAGGAAGCGCCTGTACGGGAACGGTCCCAGCGTCATGAGACAAAGGCAGCCGCCGCGCAGCCCCGGTCAAAAAGCGCTTCGTCCGCTCCATACCGCGCTCCGGCGTCCTCCGGAAGCAAGATCGTCCCCATGAAGTCCGCGTCAAAAAGCCGTGGCGAAGTGTGCGTACTCAGGCCTACTGTTTTTGAAGATTCCAGAGAGATCAGCGATGTGCTCCTGTCCGGAAGGGCGGCTGTCGTTAATCTGGAAGGCATCGACCTGGACATCGCCCAGCGGATCATCGACTTCATATCCGGATCCTGCTACGCCATGGCAGGCAACATTGAAAAGATCTCCAATTATATATTTATCGTAACGCCGGAAAGCATCGAGATCTCCGGAGACCTTCAGGAGGTCATTTCTTCCGGTATACGCATTCCTTCATTTAAAAACGAATTCTGAGGTGGGAAGGATTGACAGTATACCTCATCAGCGTGATCTACTGGTTCCTTTTTTTTTTTTTTTTCGCGGACAAGGTTTACATCTTCGTATCCTGGCTTCCCATGAGTCAGGCTTTGCGCAGGCTGATGAACGATATCATGGAGCCTTTGCTCCAGCCGATACGTTATCTGCTCAAAAAGTCTGTCCTTTATATCCAGGGGGTCGATCTGTCACCGGTCATCCTTTATCTGCTGATCCTGTACGCGCGGCAGATCTGTCTTCTTCTGAGGTGATGACGGCATGACAAAAGAAGAACAGGTATTTTTACGGCATATGAAGGACATGGCGCCCCGTTCATACTACGAAGACCGTCCATGTTTTTCTGATTTTCTGAATATGTATGAGCAGGATCTGCTCCTGCGGAACAAAGAAGATATCCTGGCGGAAACCGGCGCCAAAAACATCTTTTTTTACGGCGGATTTCCTCAGGCAGAGCGGGTGGTAGCCGCTTTCGCCGCCGAAACGCCAAAAAGCTGGCCGGTCATATGGCTTTATATCGCGCCGGCCTATCCCCGTTTCGCCACCGTTCCCGGCCACAGAGACTATCTTGGCAGCATACTCGGCCTTGGCCTGCGTCGGGAGAAGATCGGCGACATCCTTGTCCAGGAGAAGGGCGCGTGGGTATGCGTACGGCAGGAAACCGGAGCGTTTATCCTGGATGAGCTGACACAGGTCGGGCATACGGCTGTACACGTCGAACAGGCCCAGCTTCCGGAAGCGTATCAGACGCCCCGACTGGAAATCTGTCAGAAAACCGGGAAGTATTTATCAACGGACGCCTGACTGTCTCCGGCAGTCATACGCTTCAAAGCGAAGATATCATTTCCGTGCGTCACAAAGGTAAATTTGTTTTTATCGACCTGCGGAACAGATCAAAAAAGAACAAATGTATCATCGAAATACGAAAGTATGTATAGGAGGAGTAGCATATGTTAACACCAATTGATGTACAGGCTAAATCTTTTAAATCGGGCATGGGATATTCCAAGGCAGACGTGGACAGCTTCCTTGCCAGCCTTTCTTCCGATTACGAAACGTTGTACAGAGAGAATATGGAACTGAAAGACAAGGTCAACGTTTTAAACGACGGCATCAATCAGTACAAAGGCATTGAAAAATCCCTTCAGAAAGCCCTTGTTTTGGCCGAGACCACCTCTGAGGAAACGATCGCTTCCGCGAAAGCCAACGCGGCGGTCATCGAACAGGAAGCTTCCGTAAAAGCCGAAGCCATCCTGGCCGACGCCAGAAAAGAACTGGAAAACCTTCGCGCGAAGACCGTCGAGCTGCTCCAGCAGTACGAAAGCTACAAGAGCCAGTACAAATCCCTGGCCACCGCCCAGATGGAACTTCTGGACAGCGACGCTTTCAAGATCGAGCTGGCCAAAGTCGATACCTTCGTACCGGCGGACGCCACCGTTGAAACAAAGATGGTGTATCAGAACGTACCGGAGATGGCGTCCCGTGACGCCGATGACGCCGATGAAGACATGGACGAGACCCTGACTTCCGATGATCCGATCGTTCAGGATATCGCCAGCATCTTTGAAAAATAATATCAAAAGCAGAGCAGTCTGCCGGAAACGCGCTTCTGGCAGACTTTCTTTTTGGAAACCATCGTCATGACGATACATTACGAATAAGTGAGTTGATATAAAGTGAAAGTGATACCGATCAGCAAAGACGGACAGAAAATATATGATATTTATCTGGATGATTCCTTTGACGGCCTTCTGACCTTCCTTAAAGGATCGCCTTATTCCGGCCGCCGCGTCTGCGTCGTCACAGACAGCCAGGTGGCTCCCTTATATCTGGACGCCGTAGAGGCCATCTGCGCCCAGGCTGCCGGCAAAGTGGTCCATTTTGTTTTTGAGGCCGGAGAGGCCAGCAAGCATCTGGATACGATACAGGACCTCTATACTTTGCTCATTAACGAGCAGTTCGACCGGAATGACCTCCTGATCGCGCTGGGAGGCGGCGTGACAGGCGATATGACCGGATATGCCGCCGCCACCTATTTAAGAGGCATCGCGTTCATCCAGATACCGACCACGTTACTGGCCCAGTGCGACAGCAGCATCGGCGGAAAGACCGGCGTGGATTTCCGCCAGTATAAAAATATGGTGGGCGCCTTCTGGCAGCCGAAACTGGTCTATATGAACTTAAATACGCTGCGTACGCTGGATGAACGGCAGTTTTCTTCCGGAATGGCCGAAGTGATCAAACATGGCCTGATCCGGGACAAAGCCTATTACGAATGGCTGGGGGCAAACGCGAAAGCCATCATGGCGGGAGAGTACGAGGCTCTTGAAACCATGATCGAGAGAAGCTGCCAGATCAAACGGGCCGTTGTGGAAAACGATCCATTGGAAAAAGGCGAGCGGGCGCTTCTCAATTTCGGCCATACCGTCGGCCATTCCATCGAAAAACTGAAAGACTTTTCCATGCTCCACGGCGAATGCGTTGCCGCCGGCATGATCGCGGCGGCGGCCATTTCCGTATCCCGCGGTTTTATTTCACCGGAAGATTTCGCGGATATGAAAAAAACCCTTCTTTCCTTTGGCCTGCCATGCCAGGTGAAAGAACTTTCGCCGGAGGCCATCCTGCGCGCAACGAAACTGGACAAGAAGATGGACGGCGGCAAGATCCGGTTCATCCTTCTTAAAAAGATCGGCGAAGCCGTTATGGACCGGACAGTGACCGACGAAGAACTTATGAAGGGTATAGGTGCGTGTCTATGAAATATATCAAAGGTTTCGGAGCCGTTATCCTGCTGATCCTGCTGGATCAGCTGACCAAATACCTGGCGGTGACCCGGCTCGCGCCTGTGGGCGAGGCCGTGCTTATCCCCGGCGTCCTTTCGTTTTATTATCACGAAAACCGGGGCGCGGTATGGGGGCTGATGCAGGGATCTTTTCACATCCTCAGCGTGGTCACCATCGTCATACTGATCCTGTTGATCGTTCTGTACCGGCGCGTACCGGATGAAAAAAAATACCTTCCCCTGAAGATCATCGGCGTATTCCTGGCCGCGGGCGCCGCGGGCAACCTGATCGACCGGCTGGTCCGCCATTATGTGGTGGATTTCATCTATTTCCGGCTGATCGATTTCCCGATCTTCAACGTGGCCGACATTTACGTGACGGTTTCCGCCTTCTTCCTTATCCTTCTGATCCTGTTTTACTATAAGGGCGACCACGATCTTGATTTTATCTTCTCCGGGAAGGGCAGGAAAAAGATACCGGATATATCCGAAACGGAAAGGACAGACGAGTGATGCCGGAAGATAAGACTTACGCCATCCAGGTGGAAGAGGACCGCGGCGGCGCCCGCCTGGACCGGTTCCTCGCCGACAGGCTGCCGGATATGTCCCGTTCCTATATCCAGAAGCTCATTAAAGAAAATGTCCATATAAACGGCAGAAAAGCCCTTAAACCGGGCGAGACCGTCAAGGGCGGGGACGTTATCCATGTCACCGTTCCGGCGCCTGAAATGGCCGATATCAAGCCTCAGGCGATGGATCTGGATATCCGGTATGAAGACGACGATATCCTGATCGTCAACAAGCCCAAAGGACTGGTCGTCCATCCAAGCGCGGGCCATCCGGATCATACGCTGGTCAACGGTCTTTTATATCATTGCCGGGATAGCCTTTCATCCATCAACGGCGTCCTGCGTCCGGGTATTGTCCATCGGATCGACAAGGATACGACCGGGCTTCTCATCGTCTGTAAAAACGACGCGGCCCATCAGTCCATTGCCGATCAGCTGAAAGTACACAGCATCACGCGAAAATATCACGCCATCGTATACGGCGATCTGAAAGCGGATAGCGGGACCATCAACGCGCCCATCGGACGGCACGGGACAGACCGGAAAAAAATGGCGGTCAACCCGAAAAACGGCAAGGAGGCCGTGACCCATTATCGGGTGCTTAAACGATTTGGCGCCTATACGTATGTGGAATGTACCCTTGAAACCGGCCGGACCCATCAGATCCGGGTACACATGGCGTCCATCGGCCATCCGTTGCTGGGCGACACCGTGTATGGACCGTCCAGGCAGCCTTTCAAACTGGAAGGCCAGACGCTCCACGCGAAGGTATTCGGGTTCGTCCATCCAACCACCGGAACATACATGGAATTTGATTCCGAACTTCCGGATTACTTTAAAGACCTGCTCGTAAAACTTGAAAAACGTTACGGATAAAAATAAACCGGGCAAAAGCAGCAGCGATGACTGGATCTTGCCCGGTCTATCCTTTGGCATGTATCTATTCGCGAAACACAGCTTTTCCGAATAATTAGTCCGTTTTTGGAACAGACAGTCCATACAGCCTTTATCCGGCCTCTTTTGTCCCGGCGGCTTTGGCCGCGGCTTAAAAAGCGGCTTAAAAATCAGTTGTTTTCTTTTCCACGCCCATGTATAATGAACAATGAACGTCCAACGTTGATGTACGGTCACAGATCGTTGCAATACAGAATACATAACAGAAAGGAACGCCGCATATATGAAACTTCAGCAGCTGTTAAGCTATACGCGCAAGGCGGTCGACACGTATCATATGATCGAGCCCGGCGACAAGATCGCCATCGGCATTTCCGGAGGCAAAGACAGCCTGACCCTTTTATACGCGCTCAACGGCCTGCGCCGTTTTTATCCCAATCCCTTTGAGATCACGGCCATCACCGTTGATCTGGGCTTTCCCGGTTTTTCCACCGAAAAGATCCAAAAACTGTGCGAAGACCTGGATGTTCCCTACAAAGCGTTAAAAACCGATATCGGCTCCATCATTTTTGAGGAAAGAAAAGAAAAGAACCCCTGTTCCCTCTGTGCCAAAATGCGCAAAGGCTCCTTAAATGATTTCGCTAAAAAAATCGGATGCAATAAAGTGGCCTACGGTCACCATCGGGACGACCTGGTGGAGACCATGCTCATGTCCCTCATGTTTGAAGGCCGGTTCTACTGCTATTCCCCGGTGACCTATCTGGACCGGATGGACCTGACCGTCATCCGGCCGCTCCTTTATGTATCCGAGGCGGATATCGTCGGCTTCAGGAACAAATATGACCTTCCCGTCTCGAAAAATCCCTGTCCGGCCGACGGTTACACAAAACGGGAATACGTCAAACAGCTCCTGCTCTCTCTCAACCGGGAAAATAACGGCGTGACCGACAAAATGTTCCGCGCCATACTCAACGGCAATATCCATGGCTGGCCGCCGGCGGACAATGCCCTGTGACCTGATCTTTTACAGTCTCTACTAAGGGGTGATCCACATGAAAGAATATACCTACCAGGAAAGATCCAATATGGACAGCCAGAAAAAGCTCCGGGCCGTCATGACCGAACTTCCCCATTTTACCGGTACCTTTTTCAGGGGCATCGAACCGAGGACGTCGGTCCGCACCCGTCTGGGATACGCCTACGACCTGCGCATCTTCTTCGAGTTTATGCGGGAAAATAATCCCGTCTTCGCGTCATACGCCATGCGGGACGTACCCATGTCCATCCTGGATGAGATCAAAGCCCTCGATATCGAGGAATATCTGGAATACCTGAAATTATATGAAAGGGACGGAAAAACCTATACGAACACCGAAAAGGGCCTGTCCCGGAAACTGGCTTCCCTGAAAACGTTTTACAACTATTTTTTCCGCAAGGAACTCATCTTTACCAACCCGGCTTCCCTTATAAACGCCCCGAAGCTTCACGAGAAAAACATCATCCGGCTGGATGTGGACGAGGTGGCCCGATTGCTGGATCATGTGGAATCCGGAGAAAAACTCACCAAACGCCAGCAGGCTTTCCATGAAAAAACAAAAGTCCGGGATCTGGCGCTGCTCACCCTCTTTCTCGGGACCGGCATCCGTGTTTCCGAATGTGTGGGGCTGGATCTGAATGACGTGGATCTGGACAACAACGGCATCCGCATCATCCGGAAAGGCGGCAATGAAGTGGTCGTTTATTTCAGCGACGAAGTCCGCGACGCGCTGCTTTCCTATCTGGAAGAACGGGAAAACATCACAGCCCAGCCGGGACACGAAAACGCCCTTTTCCTCTCTCTCCAGAGAAAAAGGATGACGGTCCGCTCCATTGAAAATCTGGTCAAAAAATATTCCCGGACGGTCACCACCATGAAAAACATCACGCCCCATAAGCTGCGCAGCACCTACGGCACCAGCCTCTACCGGGAAACCGGGGACATCTACCTGGTCGCCGACGTACTTGGCCACAAGGACGTGAACACGACTAAAAAACACTATGCCGCCCTGGAAGACAACCGGCGCCGCATGGCGGCCAAAGCAGTCACCCTGCGGGAAAAACGAAACGACGGATAGAAAAAAACTCTGCTTAGAAGATCGTTTTGGTCTTTTTCGGCAGAGTTTTTGCTTATTGTTCAAGGATACGTTCTCCGTCACTGATAAAAGCGGCTCCCGATGGCACGGTATAAAAAACCGTCTTTCCATCCAGAAGGCTTTCCACCTCCGGTTCCGCTTCGGAAGCGGTTATGACAAGGATCTTCGGATCCAGTTTTTCAAGCAGTTCTTTCGCGCCTTCATGATCCCTTCCATGATAACTCATCTTATACAGGTCCACGTTTTCCACCGGCAGCCCCATCAATTCCTCTGTCCGCTTCCGCATGGCGTCTCCCGGAAAGAACAGCGTCTTCTCCCCATGGGAAACATGGACGGCCAGCGAATAATTATTGTCATTATCATAAACGAATTCTTCCGGCGGATAGATGGTCAATTTCATATCGCCCAGCACGATCTTTCTTTCACGCGTTGGTATGAGACACGGGATATTTTCTGATCCGATCCGGTCGTTGACCGCCTGAGATCTTTCGTTGTCCAGATCGTAATACGGTTCCACTACCTGTTTCACTTCATAGTTTTCCATGATCTCCAGGGCGCTGCCGATATGGTCTTTATCCGGATGGGTGAGGATCAGGCAATCAATGGACGTGATGTCATTTTCTTTTAAGGTCTTATCTATGGCCGCGAAATCTCCGGCTTCGCCCGTATCGATCATGACGGTTTTATCCCGGTTTATAAGGATCGTACAGTCCGCGTCATCCTCAGTTGGCGCGAACAGTATTTTCATGGGTTCCACCGGACCGCCTGAAGATGACAATATGTGGATCAACGCGTACATGCCGCAGGCAAGGACGACGATCCCTATCATACGCAATATCCAGAAAAGCCCTTCTCGTCTTCTGTTCATCGTCGCTCCTCCTCGTTTTTAAAATATGAAAACATCAGTTTCCCGCCCTGGTTCAGATCTTCCTGAGTCCAACCGCTCAGTTTATCGCAGTCTTTTTTTATGGCCGCGTGGATCTCATCGGAATTTGACAAAGCCCACCCGCACCAGCTGATCTGGTTTTCTTCAAGATAATCCAGGAACTGACGGGCCGGATCCAGATATAACGTCATGCTGTCGTCATAAGAACGTTGTCCCTCACTCATATCGCTTTCCATACCATAAGTGATCCCCCACTCGGTGACAAATACCGGAAAATCCGCTTCGACAGCCCTGGTCAGCCAATAGTATTCGGTTTCCTCATCCTTTGACACATCCACGTACTTATGATAGGAATACATCAGATCGTCGAAATCGAGGGGATTTTCCATCGCTTCGTATATGGCTGTGGAAAATGACGGCGATCCCACCAGGATGACCGCGTCCGGAGCGTTTTCCCGTATGGCCGGTATCACTTCATTGGCATACGCGCGGACGTCTTCCCAGGTCGTATCCCCGTTGGGCTCGTTGCATATTTCATACAAAATGTTCGGCATATTGCCATAATGGGCCGATATTTCCCGGAAAAGATCAACGGCCGCGTCTTTATGGATCATGGGATCGGCCTCGTCCAGTATATGCCAGTCTACGATCACGTACAGATCCTGTTCAATGGCGTTTTCGATACCGATATACATAAAATCCAGATTATAGGGTTCTTCCAGATAGCCGTCGCTTGTGCCGCTGTACATGGCAAGACGGATCACGTTGGCCCCCGCGTCTTTTAGAGACGCCAAAGAAGCCGAATTGATATATCTGGGAAACCATCCCAGACCGTGGGTGCTCATGCCCCGTAAAACGACGGTCTCCCCGGCATCATCCCGAAGCTTTCCGCCGTCTACATGAAGCGGAGATATACCCTTATCCGTTTCTGGGACCGCGTCCTTTATCTCGTCCGTCTTTTCGCAGCCCGTCAGAAAAAACGCGCACAAAAGCGCGGTCAAAACGCTTTTAAGCATGACTTTACTCATATTCCACATCCTCGAACAGCTGAAGATTATCCAACGACAGGTTTTCCGGATAGATGCACATGATCACGTAATCGTAATCATTCTCGCGGATCATATCAAGGATTTTATCCCGGTCGTTGCCCAGCATATAGATCATGTCCAGCTGGCCGCAATTCTGCGCCAGATAACTTCCCAGCGGAGAAGCGTAGGAATCCCGGAGCATGAGGACTTTGATCCCCTCTTCATTTTCCAGGTTCGTAATGGACAGATAGTCGCTCAGTCCATGGAGGAACATCAGATCGTAACAACTGTCCTCGTATACATTGTCTATCGCTTCTTCCAGATGGTCTCTCAGGATAGCGTCGCTGAAACGGCCTTCTCTTACCGTATACTCGTCCACATTCCCGACTTTTACGGAATAAACGCTGTCCTCCAGCGGAAAATAAGCTTCAAAATCTTCTTTCCCGTCGGCATAGATCAGACCGGCGTCCCTTCCCTGGGATCCGAACATCAGATCTTCATATTGCCGTATCTCATAAGACGCCTTGTCGGTCGTCTCGCCGTTCCGGAACAGATCTTCCGCCCCGTTGTCCCGTATCCATTCCGCGAGGGCCGCATACGCTTCAAACGCCGCCGCTGTCTTCCAGTGATGATCGGTCCTGTAAAACGTTTCTTCGTACGTAAGCCCGGAATCGCGGATCGTTTCCCGAAGATCCAGGTGATCCACGCCGTAATAGCGCATATATCGGATCACGTCGTCCGCCGCTTTGCCAAAATCGTTATACGGGATCCCCGCGTATTGATTTTCTTCCAGCGCCGTCTTCATGGGCGTGACCGCGAACAGGAAGCGGCTGCCGTTTTCTTTTGCGTAGTCCGAAAGCCGGCGTATATTGATCGCGTCTTTCTTCTGGTCATCGTGTAAATCTGTATAAAAATTTC